>JAEURF010000144.1 GCA_016789205.1 Anaerolineales bacterium | reverse complement strand
AAGGTTTAAGGTCAAAGGTCTAAAGTCTTGTATTCCTTGTCAAAGGCAAAAGGCTCGGCTATAATCTCGGTCGCTCATTAGGTCTCATAGTTCAGTTGGTTAGAACGCACCGTTCACATCGGTGAGGTCACAAGTTCGAGTCTTGTTGAGACCACAAAATAAAACCGCTTTATAGCGGTTTTATTTTTAACTACCAAAAACTCTCAATTTTTTATAAGAGTTTGATTTTATGCGTACTTTTCTCTTATAATTCAGCCATAATGTCAACCCGTTCAAACGAAAACTGGCTTGCAGATTTACAAAGCACAGGCATCCCCCATGAAGAAGCGTTAAACGATTTACGCGACGTCATCCAAAAAGGTTTGCCTTACGCGCTTTCGCGTTGGCTTTCTTCCGATGACCCGCTCTTTCAACCGCTTGTCGAAGAAGTGACGCAAGAAACCTTATTGCGCGTGTTAGACCAACTCAAGACATTTGAAGGGCGAAGTCTCTTCACCACTTGGGTACATAAAATCGCCATTCGGATTGCGTTAACCGAATTGCGTCGCAAACGTTGGCGGGATGCTTCATTGGATGAACTCACAGAAAATGAAGACGCTCCTCCTCCCCCCGGCCTGCTCGCTGACCCTCAGGCATCGCCTGAAACCTCTGCAGAACGCAAAGACATGCTAGAGCGCGTCCGCAGGATTTTGCAAGAGGAACTCACGCCCAAACAACGTGAAGCCCTGACCTTGCTCGGCTTGCAAGATATGCCCATGGAAGATGCCGCAAAAAAGATGAAAACCAACCGCAACGCATTATACAAACTTTTGCATGATGCTCGTCTGCGGTTAAAAAAGCGACTTTCTATGGAAGACCTTACCCCGCAAGATTTGTTAAGTGCTTTTGAGCAAAAGTAAATTCAGAAGAACCGTCCCGCTGGTTTGGATTTAATCCAAGATTAAAAATAAGAAACCTGCGGGACGTTATAATGCTAAGTAAGATTAATATTAAGTTAAACGTCTTAGACAGAGAATGAAACTAAAAGACCTGATTCAAAATTTATTTGGCAAGCCTGCCCCACAACCTGAATTGACAGACGAGGTTGTGCTTAAAGTTATCAAAATTCTTGAGCGTGCCCGCGCAGACGAAATTACCTGCGACGATATGTTTGCTCAATTGGATGAATTTGTGGAACATAAATTTCATGGTAGAGATGTTGAAAAAATCGCCCCTCTGCTCCGCGAACATTTAGACATTTGCAATGGCTGTCACGAAGAATATGCGGCTTTATTGCATATTTTAGAAAATACACAAAAAACTTAAATCTGGACGCTGATAAACGCAGAGAACGCTGATTTTTTTAATTTCTTATCAGCGAAATCAGCATTCATCTGCGTCCTATTTTTATTCGTGAAATAATTTTTCGCCTGCCTGAATCGGCACTTTCAAACGATTTTCTGCCGGGGTAATTGGGCAAGACCACATCTCATTGTAAGCACAGTAGGGGTTGTACGCCAAGTTGAAATCCACGATGAAGCGATTGCCGGGTAAAGGTTCAGGTTCAAGATAACGCCCTGCGGGGTACGTCTCTTTACCAGCCAGAGAATCAACAAACGGCAAGAAGAATCCATGCTCACTTTGATAAATGGTCAACTCAACTTCTGAGCCTTCAACATTAAATTTAAACTTGCCAAACTTTTGATACCTCTGCACACCACCAGTGGATGTTTGCATTTCAAAACTTGGTTTATCTGCAAATTCTTCGGCTTGCACTTCCAGTCGTAAAGAGTCATTTTCGGGGAAATAACTCAAACCTTTGAAATCCTGTTTTTGCTCACGCGTCAGCGGGCTTTGCGGATGGCTTCCAAAAAAATCATCTTTCTCTGCACGAAAAGCATCTAATTCTGTCATTTTTTCTCCATTCATACTATGTCATTCTGAGCCGCGTTCTTGTTCTTTGTGGCGAAGGATCTCTACGACTATCTACAAGACTCTTTGCTAGCTCTCAGAGTGACATAGATTAGATACAACCATAAAAGAAATTCTTACGAAATCATAACGAAACAAAAAGCCACTTCTCATTTATAATGATTTATGCTATTTTTGTAGAGAGGCAATTGTATGACTTCCAATCAAAAAACTGTAATGATTATTGAAGATGAAACTGATGCCGCCGAATTGTTTGGCGAGATGATGCGCATCAACGGTTTTCGCGTGATTAAGATGTTTTCTAGCACGCCTGCCATTCCGATGATTGCACAAGAAAAGCCAGACGTCATCTTATTAGATATTATGATGCCCGATATTTCTGGTTTGGAAGTGTTACGCTTTATGCAACGCGAACCTGAACTCGCCAAAATCCCGGTCATCGTTGTCTCTGCCAAAAGTATGCCGAGTGATATTAAAAACGGACTTGAAGCCGGTGCCGCCATGTATCTCACCAAACCCGTCGGTTTTCAAGATTTGAAAAACGCCGTAGAAAAAGTATTAAAAGAAAAAGATAATCATCAGACTGAATGACTCAAATTCGCGCCTTCATTGCCATAGACTTGCCGCAATCCATTCAAGACTCAATCGAAAAACAAACGGCACGTTTACAGCAAACATTGGGAAATCAAATTATCCGTTGGACTCCGATTCAAAACATGCACTTGACGTTAAAATTTTTGGGGAATATTCCCATTCAGCATGTAGATTTTCTCAAACAGATGTTGACCCAAATAGCAGATTCCCATTCCGCGTTTGATTTGCAAATTGGTGGACTCGGTTCTTTCCCAAGTGGAAAATTGCCGCGCGTCCTTTGGCTTGGGATACAGCCCGCGGCAAAGTTAATCTCAATACAAAGAGATGTGGACACAGGTGCATCCAGATTGGGGTATGAAAAAGAAGCGCGGGCTTTTTCTCCACATTTGACTTTGGGAAGAGTTCGTCAAAATATCCAGCCGAGTGATTTGCAAAAAATCCGCTCGGCGTTTGATACATTTCAGCTTGGCAAGATTCCCTCTGCCAGAGTAGACTCAGTGCATCTGTATCAAAGTGAATTAAATTCTAAAGGCTCTATTTATACAAAATTATTTTCGGTTAAATTAAAGTAGGCAATATGGAATCAGGGAGCTTGCTCCCGTATAGTACGCCAGCAAGCTGGCTGACTCCAAAATCAAAGAGGTGAATTCTGAATACACTTGAACTTGCTCGTGAAATTGTTAACTCGCTTGAAGATAAAAAGGGAGAAGACATTGTTCTGTTAGATTTAAAAGGCATTGCTTCGTTTACTGATTATTTTGTGATTTGCACAGGCACCAGTGACCGTATGCTCGATGCGCTTGCCAATGTGGCACTCGATGACATGCGTAAAAAATTTAAACGCAAAGCCAAAAAACAAGGCAACTCGCGTGACGGCTGGGTAGTGGTAGATTATGGTGATGTGGTGGTGCATTTATTCTCCCCAGACCAACGTGATTTTTATAATATCGAAGAGTTATGGGAAGATGGTAAAGTTTTGCTGAGATTGAAGTAGTTTTGCAAGAGAGTAGAGAACAGAGAGTAGTTGATAACTATATATAATATTTTCAATTAGAGAATATAAGTAAGTGGAATCATATTTAGCTACTTGTTGTAAAATTTAAAAATGAACTTTAATGATTTGTTACAAGGCAAGAATATTAATCCAGAGCACGTTATCGCGTTGCGTCATCGCCCCTATGAAACTCAATTGAATAAGGTAATACCTTGGTTAGCTACTACAAGACCTGATTTATTCAATGCGTATCAACAAGCTCAAGGCGTAAAGTTAGAGAAAGTCATGCAAACACTGGAGAAAACTGGGTACATAGCCTCATTCATAGGACGAGGAGCTGGCAAAGCTTTATTCGTCGGGTTATATGCAATAAAGAGTTCAACTCCCATTACATATGATGAGTATTGGAAAATCACTGCCAATATTGAATTAAAAAGATTTGGTATGGTTGGATTTCAAGGTGAAAGAAAGTCTATTCTTTGGTTTGACCTTGCATTAATAGATTTTTATAATTACTGGAAAGGTAAGCTTATTGTGAATTGGCCACCACCAGAACGGTCATGGTGGCGACGTGTTCATCGTAATAATTTGCTTATTCATGCTATTCATGAGCACAGTATATTGGAAGCAGATATGCCAGAGTGGGATACTATTAACTTTTCTTGGGAAGAACTTCGTGTTTTGCCAACTCATTGGAAATCAATTCTTTCACAATGGCGCGGTATTTATTACATCTTCGATACTTCTAATGGAAAAGGTTATGTTGGTTCTGCTTATGGTAAAGAAAATATTCTTGGCAGATGGTTAAATTATTCTGTAAGTGGGCACGGTGGAAATCGTTTGCTTCGTAAGTGTAATCCACAAAATTTCCAATTTACAATTCTTCAGCGTGTTTCTCCTGATATAAGCACTAGTGACATAATACAGATTGAAAATACATGGAAAGAAAGATTACATACACGCGAACCATATGGACTTAATAATAACTAAACAAAAAATCCGCCGACCTCACCGTCTGCGGATTTTTACTAAAAACTAATCTCTGTTCTCTACTCTCTTATTTCTCAAACACCCACTTATCCACTTCCCTTTTCCATTCCACCAATTCTTCTTTCTTAAACCACAAAGCCACTTCGCGTTCGCCAGTTTCAGGTTTATCTGAAGCATGGATTAAGTTACGTCCAACTTCAAGTCCAAAATCATGGCGGATGGTGCCAGGTGCGGCTTCTACAGGTTTGGTTGAGCCTACTGTTTGGCGAACAGCCGCAACTGCTTGCGGACCTTCCCACACCATTGCCATCACAGGTGCGGAAGTAATGTATGAAATCAAACCATCATAAAAAGGTTTGCCATTGTGTTCGGCGTAAT
>JAEURF010000143.1 GCA_016789205.1 Anaerolineales bacterium | reverse complement strand
CATCTGGTGCGCCGAGTTCGAGCAATCTCTTCAAACGATTGTTACGGTTAATTACACGGCGATACAAATCATTTAAGTCAGAAGTTGCAAAACGACCACCATCCAATTGCACCATTGGGCGCAAATCAGGAGGAATTACGGGAAGAACTGTCAAAATCATCCAAGCCGGGCTGTTACCAGAACGGCGGAAGGCTTCGACAACTTTTAATCGGGTGGTTGCTTTCTTTCTTTTTTGTTTGCTCTTGGTTGTACGAACTTCATGCCACAATTCTTCAGAAAGTTTATCGAGGTCAAGGCGTTCGAGAATGTCATAAAAGGCTTCAGCACCCATATCAGCGCGGAAGACCTGACCCCAACGTTGCTTCAATTCACGATAACGAATTTCGCTGATGAATGTAAATGGACGAAGTTCCAGCAATTCATCACGCAAGCGCGAAGATTGATTCGACGAAACCGAAGTTTGCGAATCCAATTCATTACGCAAAGCATCCATATCTAAATCGGCTTGCGCTTTAATCGCACCGGCTTGTTTCTTCAACTCTTCAATTTCTTCGGCGCGTTTATCTTTTAATTCATTCTCAAGCAATTCAAGTTTCTTTTGAACTGTCTTTTGAATCAAAGTAATGTGTTTGTTAGCAACTTTATCGCCGGCATCAATAATCTTTTCGCCAGTTTGCTCAAAGACAATGGTTTTCTTTGCCGCTTCACCCATTTGGTCTTGAAGTTGTTTTTCTAACTTCTGACCTTCTTTAATGATTGGGTCTAATTGCTCAGCAATGCCTTCATCGTAGCCTTGTTCGAGTGAGGCTTGCTTTTGTTTAATTTCCGCAATTTTCTGGTCACGCTTGGTTTTGATTTCTACAATGCGCGCGTTGACATCTGAAGCCTGCTCACGTTCAGAAACTGTAATTTCATCTTCGAGGCGTTGTAAAGCCTTCTTACGGGCTTCTTCATCCACGTAGGTCACAATGTACTGAGCGAAATAAAGCACACGGTCCAGGTTGCGGCGTGAAATATCCAACAACATACCCATCTGAGATGGGATGCGGCGCGTATACCAAATATGTGCAACTGGTGAAGCCAACCCAATATGACCCATGCGTTCACGACGCACAGCCGAACGGGTTACTTCAACACCGCATTTTTCACAAATAATGCCTTTGTAACGGGGGTTTTTATACTTACCGCAATAACATTGCCAATCACGGGTGGGACCAAAAATTGCTTCACAAAACAACCCATCTTTCTCAGGGCGCAAGCGACGGTAATTAATGGTTTCAGGCTTTAACACCTCACCATACGACCAAGACATAATCGTTTGTGGTGATGCAAGGCTGATACGGAGCGCGGTCAATCCTTTAGTTTCCACTGAAGCCTCTCCTATAAATAAAAATTCTTTCGAGCTAGCTGATAGCGTGTAGTCGCCGTATATCAGAGACAAACAAATGCAAGCGCTTTGAGATATTTCCTCAAGCGCTTGCTATGATTAGCTCGGTTTTTACATCCAACAGATTGATTATATGCCTTTGACCCTGCCCCGTCAAGGGTTGTTAATTAGAGAAGAGAGACAAACCTTAAAGCAGACTTAACGCCTCTTTCTTGACCTTCACCTGATTCTACTTCCTCGGCACTTCTCTTACTTGCAAATCTGAAAAAGCAAACCCACCAATACCTTCATACGGGTCAACCGTCAGACAAAACTTACCCACCGACCAACTTGCATCCTTAAACGAAGTCGCCAAGACACCATTGAAATATACGCGGAATTGGTCACGATTACAAATCACCCGCAAACGATTATTTTGATTAAACCCTTTTTTCAACGCCGTATGCGAAGTCCACGGAATGATTTTCTTCCAGACCAATTTTCCACTTTCATCTTTGTTGAACACGCCTATTTGATAAGAAGAAATCGCTGAAACGAAAAATGTATATCCGCCATCATCTGAAAAGCGCAAATAAAACCCGGCACGCGTCATATCTTCTTTACCTTCTGTAAAGCGCATCGTTATGCTAGCATCGAAGTCATCTAATAAACCGGAACTTTTTAGAATGTAAAAGGCTTCGTCTTTCTTCGTTGTGAATTTTCCATGCACTTCGTTTGGATTGCCTTTATTAAATTTGAGCTTATCTTCATTGAAGAATTGCCAACCCGGCATAATGTTACTGCTGAAATCAGCACCTAACAATAAATCTCCCATATCGGGTTCGGGGGTAAGCGATTTTGCAATCCGAAAGGTCGTTCCACAATATTCGCAAGAGCCAATATCATGTTTGATGTTTTTTGCTGGCAAAGCCGCGCCGCAGTTGGGGCAATTTAGTGATTTCATTTTCAGTCTCTATGGTGTGGGTGTAAGTGTAGGTATAGGTGTAGGTGTTTCAGTATCAGTCGGCACAGGTGTATCCGTTGGAGGAATAAACTGAGTTGGGGTTTCTGTAGGTGTGGCTGGTGGCGGGGTTGGAGTCGGCAGGCTGAGGTTAATGCGGATGCGTTTGTCCACTTCTGTTTTGTCTCCAATTAAAGTCAAACGTAAAGAAATAATTCCATTGGGTACATTTGGAATATTCCATAGATGCAAGGTTCCATTTTTAATCGGGCTATTGCTTTCTGCCAAGAGTGACCATGCGCCGGGGTTATCGCCGATGCCGTATTCTAAAACCCATTTTTTAAATCCGGCATCTGCGGTGGCGGTACCTTTGATTTCTAAAATTGGCGACGAGATGATTTGACCATCAGCAAGTGCGATTTCAATTTCGGGTTGTGGGTCGCCGGCACGGCAATCGCGTTCGGGTGCATAAATTGGGTCTTCGGGTAAATCGTTTTCACGAAGCCAGTTTTTACCTTGATTGGTATCGAACCATTCGCGTGCCCATTTGTCGGTGACGTTCATTACAATCGCATCTTCGCTTGGACCTTGACATGCTTCTGAAGCCTGATACCCAGTCCACAGGTCAATTTTGATGCGGCGAACTAAATCTTGGCCGGGCGGTAGTGGGGGTTGGTCAAATGCAAAAACTTCTGTGTATTGTGATTTGCAAAGGTTAGATGGTTCTGTGCCAGATAAACGGCAAACGACTTTATCGGTGATGCCAGCCGGGCGCAAAAATGGAGTCGGTGCGCCGTTGGTGATGTATGGCACGGCAAATTCCATAAACTGTGACCATATCGGTGCTGCGCCACTTAAGCCAGATGTATTGGACATAGGTGTGTAATCGGCATTGCCAATCCACACGCCGGTCACTAAATCGGGTGTGTAACCGAGCGTCCAGTTATCGCGGATGTCGTTGGTGGTGCCTGTTTTTGCCGCGACAGGGAAAGATAAATTTAATGGTGAGTTACGTCCAAACATCAATGAGCGGGCTTCGTTATCTGAAAGAACAGATGAAATTAAGTAAGCATGTTCTGCACGGATGACTTGTTCGCCTTCGGGTGGTTGGTATTCATAAATTACTTCACCGGCAAAATTTGTGATTTTGAGAATCGCCACGGGCGGAACTTTTTTGCCACCATTTGCAAAAACGGAATAAGCTGAGGTCAAGTCAATCAGGCTGACGTCACCGCCGCCAAGTGTCAGTGATAAGCCATAATCATTGCGTGTGAATGTTGTGATGCCTAATCTTTCAGCCATCGCAATCATGCCATCTTTTTCAGGGGTGTTTGGGTCATCATAAATGCCGACAAATTCAAGGGCTTTGACAGCCGGAATGTTAAATGAATTTGAAAGTGCGGTGCGAAGCGTCATACCGCCATGAAAGCGACCATCATAATTTCGTGGTTCATACGGTGGGTTGGCGCCATCAGGGAATTGAGTCGGCACATCCCAAATCCATGTAGAGGGAGTCCAGCCTTTTTCAAATGCGGCGACATAAGTGATAGGTTTGATGGATGAGCCCGGTTGGCGTGTTGGGCTGATTGCCATATTGATTTGCCCAGCAATCGCAACATTGTTAAAGTCTGGCGAACCAATCATGGCAAGGATTTGACCGGTAGAAGGTTGAATGGCAATCAACGCGCCATTTTTTGTATTATTTTCTACCATAGATGCAACTTGCTCTGTGACTAGTTGTTGTGCACGGTCTTGTAAGACTGGGTCAATGGTGGTGTATACGACAAAGCCAGAACGATAAATGGTTTGTGCGTCGTATAACTTTTCTAATTCAGCGCGGATGTAATTTACCCAATGTGGATATTTTGCTCCAAAACTTTTCGGGATGAATTGATACGCTTTGATTTGATTGGCGGCTTCGACAGTAGCAACTGGGTCAACACAAATTGGCGTATCACTATTGCTCACTTCAATACAGCCTTCTTGTTGACTTAATTCAAACATTAAGACCAATACTTGTTGTTGACGAAGCAAGGTCACTTCGGGGTTTGTATAAATATCATACACAGCTGGTGATTGCGGTAAGCCAGCCAAGAAAGATGCTTCTGCTAAGGTTAATTCTTTGGCGGTTTTTCCGAAATATGTTTCAGCGGCGGCTTCAATTCCATACGCCAAATTGCCATAATAAATTTCATTGAGATACAGTTCAAGGATTTCATCTTTTGAATAGCGGCGTGTGATTTCAGCCGCGAGGATGATTTCACGTGATTTACGGGTATAGGTTCTTTCAGCGCGTTCCTCCGGCGATAACAAAAGCGCGCGCGCCAATTGTTGTGTAATCGTAGATGCACCGCCGCCCTGACCATCTGTGATGTAGTTTTGCCATAAAGCACGGACAATCGCGATTGGGTCAAAGCCGGGGTTGTTATAAAATTCTTTATCTTCAGTCGCAATTGTTGCCGCAACTAAGTAAGGAGAAATATCTTCAAGAGGAACATAGGTGCGACGCCCAGCCGTAGGGTCAAGGATTTCATACAGTGGTTGACCGTTT
>JAEURF010000142.1 GCA_016789205.1 Anaerolineales bacterium | reverse complement strand
GTGGTCAGTGACTGCAATTACGTTTAATTTGACATCTGAGGCTTGTTTGAGAATCGCACGCACAGTGGTTGTGGCGTCGGAAGAGTAAATGCTGTGAATGTGGAGGTCGGCGGTGCCCATTAAGCTTCCCTTCGGGAGTTGGTGTAATGTTGTCCATGTTTATATCATAGACTCATCTAAAGTGTAGAGGCTTACGAGCAATATTTAACTTTTTGCTAATAAAAAAATAGAGCATGTCACATGCTCTATTTTTTTATTAACGATGACCTGTGGATTAGTCAGCCGCGGCTGTGGCGGGGATAGGCTCCACTTTTTTGCGCCAGAAGAATACCCAATACAGTATCACTGAAATTGTATAAAGAATAATCGTCCCAATAAATGGCGGACCAAATCCGTAGTTGACTTGTAACCAACCACTAATCGTCGGGCTGAATGCCCAACCGAAATTCCAAGCCATGCTGGTTAAACTGGCAACTGTGGCACGAGCAGATGGGTCAACTCTTTCCATGACGAAGGTTTGATAGACCGGACTGCTCATATTCATCAGCGCGAGCCGAATATAAAATGTTGCGGCGCCCACCCAAAATATAGGTGAGAACCCAAGCAGAATTAAGAAAGGAATCGATAGGGCTTGTGAAATGACGACGAGTTGAATCTTGCCAGTCCGTTCGGCGAGAGGCGGCGCGAGGAGCAATCCAATTCCCATAGCAAGTGAACCCCATGCAAACAATGTACCAATCACCGGGTCTGGTTGGCGATGCACTTCTCTAAAAAATACATTCATAAACGGCATGATGAGTCCCGCACCAATGGATGTGAGCAACATCGGCAAAATAAATTTGACCAATAAAGCAGGTTGTTTTTTTGCATATTCAAATGGAGCGAAGATAGCCCGATTTGCTTTTGAAATCTTTGGCGATTTGATAAATATCAACGGCAAAATCGCAATCATTGCAAAAATGCCAGAAACTAAAATCGTATTTCCATAAGCAGTGCTATCTGTTGCAGAAATATTTTGCACATTTCCAATCCAAGTGGGAAGATAACCGCCAACCCAACTGCCGACCGAACTCATCGTCATCATTAAGCCTTGACCAAAACTAAACAAATAGGTTCGTTCTTTTTCATCACTATTTTCCATTAAGAAAGGTGACATAGTGACACCAGCTAAACTTTGTGCTAATCCAGAAAGCACATTCATAGAATAAAAAGAAAATTCGGTTTGCCAAATTGCCATAGCAAGAATTGAAATTCCCAACAAAATGCTAGACAATACAAGTGAACCTTTGCGCCCGATAATGTCTGCAAGGTAGCCCATTGGCAAAGCGGCGATTAATGCCACAAAACTTGAAGCCGTGACTAAATTCCCAATCAATGCTTCATCATAGCCGAGGCTGAGCGCATAGAAATTAAAGATTAAACGAAATACGCCCATCATTGCGCCAGTGATGATGACGTTAAGCAAGTAAAAGCGTGCATTCGGTTTGAAGGCACGCACATGTGACCCGTATTCATTCAAAATACGGAATGGCTTAGAAAAATTTATGTTGTTTTGATTCATGCGATTTCTTTAATGGGTTCGTTTTCCAAAAAGGAATTAAGTTGTTTATATACACCATCTAATGCTTGCTTGCGGACGGTGTAACGATTATTTTCATCTTCAATTGAAAATTCGACCAAACTTGCCAGGCGAAGTTCTTTTAGATGATGTGTCACTGTGGGTGGGCGCAGTTGAAGTTTGCGCGCAATTTCGGAAGGTGTCAGGCTTTCTTGCGTAAGATAAAAAAGAATCTTTAAGCGAGTAGGGTCAGCCAGTGCTTTGAGAGAACGCACAAGCGCATCTGGCACCGTTTCACCGGGGATGACAGACATATCTGTTGGGCGTGCGCCAAATAGAAAAATCATCGTATCTTTATCAAATCTGTCAAAGAAAATTAGAGGTGTAGTCCAAAAAGCAGGCGCAATGATAAATTTTGAGGCGCGGAATTCATCACTTAATTGAATCCCTTGCGAAAGCTCAAGGAATAATTCCTCAAAAGAAAGTTGACTTTCAAGACTGATGGCGCGTTCTAACCCAGCTCGAAGAATAGGTTCGACGCGTTTTTCTTCTTCCTCAAAAAATGCTTGATAATAGGCTTGCATCGCCGAGAGAATTCCCTCGCCAAGTTCTTCTGGTTTGCTCACCCAAGTCAAAAATTTTTCAACGGCATCTAATTTTATTTTGCCATGTTTCTTTTGAAATTGTTTAAAGAAAAATTCAGCATCTGCTGTATTCCATTTTCTTTCATCAATAATTCGCAATAAAATATCATTAAACTTTTTATGTTTTTCATCAATTGGCGTTTCATCCAATTGAGCTAACTTAATCATGCGCTCAGCAGGCGGAATTTGCTTCAAAGCCCATAAAGCACTAATCGCATCTTTTGGGGCGGGCAAAGTGGAAAGCCACTTGAGTGGTACACCCGTAATGGAATATACCTCTTCTAGCAATTTACGTTCAGCCGCCGGTATTCTCGAACGAACACCAGCGGCGTAGGATGGGCGAATTCCAAAATATTCTGCTTCATCTAACACATGTAGGCTTACAAATAATTCATAAGCCGTGCCGAAATCCCACGTAATTTTTGGAGAAGCGTTTTTGTTTGCCATAAAAAATAATGTTGCTCCGAATTTATTTCTTCAACTTTCTGCCAATCGAAATGAGCGTATCGCCAGTATTTTTATCAATCGTTTCATTGAAAGGCGGAATATGTTTGAAAAATGTACCCAGCGCAATCAGCGCCTGCCCGGTTTGATGGGTGAAGAGCGTCCGAGCAGATTTTTCTGTGGATGTTGTTTCTACAACGGCGTGCACTTGCTTTTCTTTCTCACAAACAACTGTAGACATGGCGACCTCTCTATCCTTTTAGAAGAACATTAAACTTAGGCGGATGACTGTTTTAGACTAGCGTCTAATTAGATAATAGTCTAATATAAGTGTTTTGTCAAGAGGCAATAAAACCGCCTCTTTTCTAGGGGATACCTGTTTCTGCCCTTATAATTTGACCAAACCCCAGAAAGGACTCCGACATGTCTCGCAAAATACTCACATACACCCTCATCAGCTTAAGTTCGCTTTTCCTAATTTTGAGTCTCGTCGGAATCATCGCCGCATGGGCATACAACACACCATTAACAGAAAAAGCCACCACTCAACTTGTAGGTATTGACTCACAACTTTCCCAAATTCAAACCGATTTGCGAAGCGCAAAAGATGAAGTGGAACGTGCCTTGCGTATTATCCAATCTGCTGAAGATGCTTTGGTCTCTTTAACTCAACAATCTAAAGATGCCAAACAAGTTTTAGAAGAAGTGGACGAAACATTAAATAATGAACTCATTCCAAACCTAGAAACCACACGTACACAAATTAGCGAAGTCCGCACAATTATAGAAGACTTGCGCACAACCTTAAGTCAACTCAATGCACTGCCATTCGTCAATTTAAACATCCCTGGTGACGAATTACTAGTAAACATTATTACAGGTGTAGATTCTTTAGATTCTGAAATTGCCAATGTACAAATATTAGCCGAACAAGCCTCCGTTTTCATCAGCGATACATCTTACTTACTCGGCGGCGACTTTGAATCTACAAAACAAAACTTGCAAAATCTTTTGCAAGTTTTACAAGGCTACGATACAAAATTATCAGGCTGGCGTGAACAAGTAAAAACATTAATCGAATCCACACCCAAATGGATTGATAACGCCTCTATCTCATTAACTTTCTTTTTGATATGGTTTGCCTTCTCTCAATTTGGCTTGCTCTTGCATGGATTAAGCCTCAGGCTTGGAGATAACCCGCTAGAAATTTGGCGAGAGACGTTTCAAAAATAAATTCTAGGAAAACACAATGACCGAACAACAGATACAACCAAAATCCAACAAACCCATTATCGGATTAATCCTTTCATTATCTTCAACTTTAATGTGTTGTCTTTCAATTGGAATCACACCTCAAAATGTTGAAGCACTCCCCACTACAAGTGTGCTATGGATTTTGAGTCAAGTATTAATGTGTGTGGCTGTGATATTGCCCTTAGCAGGTGCAATTTTAGGATTCATGTCACTACAAAAAAATGAATTAAATCGCCAACTAGCCATTGCCGCTCTTGTCGTTGGAATATTATCTTTTATCACTACCGCCGCTATTTTAGCCTTCAACTTATTTTTTGCTGGGCTTGCTTATGCTTGGTTGCAATCTATGCCATAAAGCTTCGTGGTAAAAATTACGCATACGCCCCAGACCACGTTTCAAAATGGCGACCATCGTGCTCTTCATTTGTATAGAATGTTAAATAGGTCAGTGCTTGATACGGCACAAATTGTTGCTTTTTAGAATTTTGAATCGCCAAATCATAATAAGAATGCCATGTACCTGAATTGAAATAAATTTGGCTTTCAGGTTTTGGCATTTTTGTATTTAATCCCAACGGCACAATTTCATGATGATGTGTATGCCCATAGATAATATATTGCGCCTGTCCATTTATAAAAGCAGGTTCTTGATGTGCATAATGCGAAAAAGAATGATGTCCGCCCCACATCTTTTTCCGTACCCATAAAATCACATCGTTAATGGTTTTGAACGAAGCCCGCCCTGAAATTTTTATAATCAATTCCATCACATCCACAACATCAAACTGAAAAGATTTATCCGCTTGGCGCACAAAATCCAATTGCAAATATTCATTTGCAATATCATCCCACACTTTTTTTAATTCTTTTTCTAAAGCACGCTTTTCAGCAAACTCATGAATTTGCCCACTAATCCAAATCGGTGCGGCTAAGGCAGGGCGGATATTTGAAATTTTTCGCAGGCTGTCAATAATTCCAC
>JAEURF010000141.1 GCA_016789205.1 Anaerolineales bacterium | reverse complement strand
CATTTGGATTCCCACGACTGATGACAATATTCGTGCCTGCATTGGCGAGTGGGTCATCTTTCATGCTTTTGATTACATCCAGAACTTCGTCCAATGAGTTGTATTGTTTTGTATGAAACGAATCCGATTGAGGCATGATTCATTTATACCACTAGTAATTTTCCGCCCGCAAGGGGGAAAAGTTTAGCATAGGTGTTGGAATAAAACATTTTTAAATCATTGCAGGCGAAGTTCTTTTCAAAACTGTAAAGAAGTTGCATTGCAATCTTTTTGTCAGGTTCATTTGGCGCGAACTGGGTATTATCGCTGTGCAACAAAAACCACTAGATTAAAAGGAATTGATTTAAGCAATGCAAACTGAATCAATTACAATCCACGCCACAGATAATGATATTCTCTTACCTACAACTCATTTGCGCGAGTTGTTGATGGCGAATCATGTCTCCGAAGAAATTATCAAGAGTTGTGAAACCGCATTAGCAGAGTTGCTAAGGAAAATTGTGGTGGATGCTTATCATAATGACGAACAGCAATTAATCACAGTCAACATTTCATATAACGGCAAAGGCGTTTATATTGAGACCCAAGATGAAGGTTTACCTTCCGAAATTCCTGTGCATCGCGTGATTGCCGCAAAAAATTTATTGCCACCCGAATCAGAAAATGAACTGAATACGCATGCTGAAACAAAAAAATATATCTTAGATGAAGTTTGGTACGAAGTAGATATGGGGAAAAATATTTGGCAGTTAGTCAAGTATATTTAGCAAACTTTTATTTTTTACACACGTCCCGCACCAACCCTGCGGGACATTTCATATTTTGGCGTATTTCACATTGGGCGATATAATACGAGTTCAACACAAAACTTTAGAGAAAATTGATGAACCTAAAAAACGAATTTAATGGACCAAACTTTGCCTATATTTTGGAACTGTACCAAAAATATCAGGCGAACCCAAACGCTGTAGATGAAGAAAGCCGCAAACTATTTCAAAACTGGTCTCCTTCATCAGAAGGAGCAGACTCCGCGCCTCTTCCTACGGTCAACCTGTCTGCTATCACTGGAGCAGTTAACCTCGCCCGTTCCATTCGCTCGTACGGCTACCTTTCTGCGAACCTCAACCCCTTAGAAGATACACAGGAAGAGAATCGCCTCGTTAGCCTCGAGTTTCATAAACTCACCCAAGCGGATTTAGCATCTTTGCCTGCCAGCGTTTTGAGCATCTCTGGCGCGCAAATTGATGGAAACGCCGCGGAAGCCATCGAGACCTTGCGTTCTATTTATTCTGGAAGCATTGGCTATGATTATGGTCACATCCGCACGCCAGAAGAACGAGATTGGTTATATCAAACTGCCGAAAGCGGAACTTATCGTCAACAACTATTTGACAAGAAAAAATTATTAGAACGCTTGAGTCAAGTAGAAGCATTTGAATTGTTTCTACATCGCATCTATCCGGGCAAAACACGCTTCTCTGTCGAAGGCTTGGATATGCTCATCCCGATGTTAGATGAAATTGTAGACTCAGCCGCACGTGAAAAAATACCGACAGTATTTATGGGCATGGCACATCGTGGACGATTAAATGTCCTCGCGCATATTTTGCATAAACCATACACGCAGATCTTAGCAGAATTTGCCGACCCGAAAGGGCGTGCTACGACTTGGGACGAACTCGGCTGGACAGGCGATGTCAAATATCACATGGGCGCAAAAAAATCGGTCGGCAATGAGAAAGAAGCGCATACCGTTATTCACATGCCACCCAACCCAAGTCATCTTGAACAAATTGACCCCGTGCTAGTCGGCATGGCAAGGGCAACCAACACGAAGGTAGAAAGAGGCGGTGCTCCAAAATATGAAAATGTATCCTTACCAGTCTTAATTCATGGTGATGCATCTTTTATTGGTCAGGGCATCGTGGCAGAAACCTTGAATTTCTCGCGTGTGCAAGGATATAAAACTAGCGGCACATTACATATTGTGGCAAATAATCAACTTGGTTTTACTGCCACAGAAAATGAATCGCGTAGCAGTTTACATGCTAGTGACCTTGCCGAAGGTTTTGAAATTCCCGTCATTCACGTCAATGCGGATGACCCAGCCGCTTGTTTAGAAGCAGTAAAAACTGCGTTTGCATATCGTCAAAAATTTGAAAAAGATTTTGTGATTAATTTAATTGGTTATCGTCGTTATGGTCACAACGAAGGTGATGAACCACGTTTTACACAACCTGTGATGTATCGCAAAATTGATAAGCATCCAACCGTTAGAAAAATATGGGCAAAGAAGTTAGAAGAAGAAAATGTATTAAATCAAAATCAAGCCGAAGAAATATTGCAAGGCTTTCTGAAAAATTTGCAACAAGCCAGTGAACAGTTAGATGCCGAAAAAGCATTGGTAGAACCGATTCCGACTCCGCCGCCCAGTGGAGCGGCGCAGAAAGTTAAAACGGCTGTGACGCAAAAACGCCTCAAAGACTTAAATGGAAATTTGCTACAGTTCCCTGAGAGTTTTCGTCTTAACCCAAAACTGGTTAAAGCCATTGAAAAACGAAAAACTTTATTTAATGAGTCTCAATCTAAAATTGATTGGGCGGCGGCGGAAGAATTAGCCTTCGCATCAATCCTCGAAGATGGCATCCCGATTCGATTGACGGGGCAAGATAGTGCGCGTGGGACGTTTAGTCAACGCCATGCCGTGTTTTACGATTCGGAAACTGGTGAACGCCATATTCCATTACAAACTTTTTCGCAAGCCAAAGCGGCTTTTGAAATTTTGAATAGTCCATTAAGTGAAGCGGGTGCGATTGGTTTTGAAATTGGTTATAGCCTCGCCGCTCCTGAAAGGCTTGTGATTTGGGAAGCGCAATATGGTGATTTTGTAAATAATGCCCAAGGTGTGATTGATGAATTCTTACTTTCAGGGCGTGCAAAGTGGGGATTAACGCCTTCATTGGTGATGTTATTGCCACATGGAAACGAAGGTCAAGGACCAGACCATTCCAGTGGGCGGATTGAGCGTTTTCTGGGGTTAGCGGCTGAGATTAATGTTCGGATTGCATATCCTACAACGGCGGCACAATACTTTCATTTATTGCGTCGTCAGGCATTGCTTTTGGAAACAGACCCATTGCCATTAATCGTATTTACACCTAAAGGGTTATTAAGACATCCTTTAACAAGTTCTTCAATAGAAGAATTATCATCAGGAAAATGGCATAGAGTGATAGATGATTCAAGTTTACCCGGCAAGAAATCTGATGTGCGCAACTTAATCTTGTGCAGTGGGCGCATTTATGTGGATTTGGTCACGAGTGAATTGCGTAAAGAAAATAAAGATGATGCAGTGGTGCGAGTTGAGCAACTGTATCCCTTCCCTGAAAAGCAATTACAAGAATTGCTTGGTGAATATCCAAAATTAGAAAGATTGATTTGGGTACAAGAAGAACCACTCAATATGGGCGCATGGAATTATTTACGTCCATTGTTGAAAGATTTAGCAGGGAATGATTTGTCGGTACATTATGTCGGCAGGCCGGAGAGTTCTAGCCCGTCAGAAGGGTCTTCAACTTTATATCGTATCAATCAACAATCCTTAATTGAGCAAGCCTTTGCATTTGAAAAACAGTTACAGACATCCAGTGTTGTGAAAACAAGAGGTTAATATGGCAGTGAAAATTATAGTTCCTGAATTAGGTGAATCGGTCTTAGAGGCAACGGTCTCTGCTTGGTTGAAGAAAGAAGGCGATTTCGTCAACATGGGAGATGTGTTGGTTGAATTGGAAACAGATAAGGTGAATGTTGAAGTGGGTGCGAAAAGCGCGGGCGTGTTACAAAAGATTCAAGTTCCTAAAGGTAGTGATGTGAAAGTGGGTGATGTGTTAGGCATGATTGATGAAAAGCAAAGTGCATCACAACCTGCTGAAACGCCAAAGCCTGTTGAAACAAAACAAGAAGTTAAAAAAGAAGAAGCCGTTGAACGTGAATCTATTCCACAAGTTTCACCAGTTGCCTCACGTTTTGCAAAAGAAATGAATGTGGATATTAATAAAGTGGTTGGAACAGGCAGTGACGGGCGCATCACAAAGGCTGACGTAGAATCCTATTTACAAGGTGCATCAAACCAAGTTGAGGCTAAGCCTGAAGCGAAAGTTTCATCACCTCAAAGAGTTGTTGATTCATCATCAAGAAATGAAGAACGAGTCAAAATGTCGCGTCGTCGCCGCACGATTGCACAACGTTTGTTAGAAGCAAAACAAAGCACAGCCATGTTGACGACGTTTAACGAAATTGATATGACTGCCACGATGGATTTGCGAAAACGCCGCAATGATGAATTTCAGAAAAAACATGGCATTAAGTTAGGTTTTATGTCTTTATTTACAAAAGCGGTGATTAGTGCATTGAAAGCGTTTCCAGCCATCAACGCTGAAATTGACGGCGATGAGATTGTGTTCAAAAATTATTATGACATTGGCATGGCGATTGGTTCGGAAGAAGGGCTGGTTGTGCCTGTGATTCGTGATGCAGATAAACTTTCGTTTGCTGAGATTGAAAAAAGTATTAAAGATTTTTCTGAAAAAACGCAACAAGGAAAATTATCGGTTGAAGATTTACGCGGTGGAACTTTTACAATTACAAATGGTGGTGTGTTTGGCTCATTATTAAGCACACCAATTTTGAATCCGCCACAAGTTGGGATTTTAGGTTTGCATAAAATTGAAGAACGCCCGATTGCATTGAATGGGGAAGTGGTCATAAGACCGATGATGTATGTGGCATTAAGTTATGACCATCGCATTGTGGATGGTCGCGAAGCCGTTCAGTTTTTGGTGCATATTAAAAATTTATTGGAAGACCCTGCTTGGATGTTGGTGGAAGG
>JAEURF010000140.1 GCA_016789205.1 Anaerolineales bacterium | reverse complement strand
CTTTACTCAATGGGTATCCCCCACGCTATTTTGATGGAATTGATTCAGGGAAAAGATTGTATTCATCCATTCCTCTTGCATTAACCAATGCTGGTATTCCACTTTTCACCCATAATGATTACTTTGCGGGCAAAGCCTTATCCGCAGATTTCACAGGTCAGGGCTGGCATGATTTTCTCGGCTTTCCTGATGCACCATTATTTGACCCACATACAGCAGGGGTCAAATTAGCAGAATTAGCCAAAGAATATGATTTTTCTTTTTTTGAATATTGGGCGAGTGATTATGCGGGTCACAAACAAGATATGGACTCGGCGGTGAGTCAGCTAGAGAATTTTGACGGTGTGCTGGCAGGTTTATTATCCAGTTGGCGAGGCGAAGATGGACTCATCTTATTAACTTCAGACCATGGCAACATGGAAGATTTATCCACAAGAAAACATACGGCGGCAAATGTTCCTTTATTATTGTTTGGGGATAAAGAAATAAGAAGTGAGTTTAATCACATAAAGCAATTAACAGAAATTGCTCCAGCAATTGAAAAGTTTTTGAAACTAAATTAATTATCTAAACAACTGCGCGACAAAACTTGTAATTAATCCCAGCCAATTTGCAGATGTGTAATAGACAAACAAAGGTTGCTTGCCTTTTTTCCATAAAAAATAAACAGAAAGAAAAGCAAGTAACATGACTACATATAAATCCAAACCGATTTCTTCAAAGCCAAGATTAGCAAAAATCCCTGCACCGAGAAATAGAGAATTAAAAATCAATAAAACAATATCCGTTTTTGATAATTCGCCCTGATGCGGAAATAAATTTTGCAGAAATAATAAAGCCGCATTCATCATAATAAAACCAGCGAAGAAAACCCAGTGACTAAATTCATCGTCATTGAAAATGATGATGCGACACATATCACTCATATCACCTTCAATGCAAAATCGCTGATGCAGATAATTTGTCACTTCGTGGTTTCCATATCCAGCCGCGAGCAAATAAATACCAATGATAAAAGTTAAATTAATTGCAAAATGCGTTTTACCTTCACGTTGAGGTGAATTGTATTCAATCGTTTTCTTCAAAAAATAAAATGCTATCAAACTAATCAATGGTAAAACGAGCATGTTATTCAAATCCACCCAGCGTAGGAATTCATTCTCAGCAACGTAGCCTAATGTCAAGGTGCTCAAACGATTAATTGAAACCAAAATCGCAACAACAGATTGCACAGCCAATAAAACATGAATCCGTTTCATCATTTTTGAGTCTCTAAAATTTGTTTTGCAAATACAGAAATTTCGCGGTCTGCGCGGTTCGATGCAACTTCTTTCAATGCCATCGTCACACGTTCATCTTTAAATCTGCCCAAAGATTGAAGGGCTTGTTTTTGCACAAGCCGCTCAGGGTCTTTCAACATCTCAATTAAAAATGGAATCACTTGTGGGTCTTGAATTTTCCCTAAACTATAGACGGCGTGTTCGCGCACTCCAGATTCAGGATGACTCAACGCCTCACTTAATACGGGGATAGCGGATACACCAAATTGAGCTAATGCTTCGCCTGTCGCTACGCTGACTTCATCATGCAAATCATATAACGTCATGCCTAATTCTTCAATTGCACGAATATCTTTTAGATTTCCTAACAGCATAGCAGAATACTTACGAACAGTTTTTTCTTTATCTCTTAATGCTTCGATTAATGGTTCAACAATCGCTTCACCCATATTTTCAATTGCAGTCAATAAAACTTTTACATCTTGTTCACGCTCAAACCACCAAAATGAATCGCGCAGGGCTTCGATTAAATATGGAATTGCGGCGGAGTGTTTTGAATCGCCTAAGGCTTTTGCGGCGGCTTGACGCGCTTCTATTTTCGAGTCACCGACTAAAACATCTGCGATTTCGTCAAAGGTTGTTGGGTCTTTGAATAAACCTAACGCATAACAGGCGGCAATGCGCACTTCATCTTCTTTATCTTTTAACAAAGGGAGCAAATGTGGAACAGTTTGCGAGTCACCGATGTGAGACAATGCAATCGCTGATTTTGCGCGGACTGTATAAAATTCTCCGCTTAATGCTTGAATTAAAGAGGGAATCGCATTTTTATCTTTGCTGATGGAAAATATTTCTGCTACACGTCCGCGAACGAGCGGATGTGCGGTTTGCAGAGCATGAATTAATTGAGGCGAAGCGGAGGGGATGAGGGCAAGCAAATGCTGACACGGCAAGACCAAGTCGTCACTTGGAGATTGAAGCGTTTCTATCAAAGGCGGAACTACGTCTGCGCCAAGTTTTAGTAATTCACGTGCGGCATGGTCACGTTTGCTTACATCCCCCAATTGGGTGATGAATTTTTTGATTTCACTGGTTTTGGAATTTGTAAACCAATCCATTGGGCTATTTTACATGAAAAGGGAAAGTACTATAATGAGAATATCATTTTAAGGAGAGCTGTATGAAATTACAAAAAAGTTCTTTTGCTTTTGTGCTTTTGATTCTGGCGCTGTTGGCTTGCAATTTACCGGGTTCGAGTTCACAAACCGATGAACCACCACCTAGCGTTGAAGCGCCGGTGACCTTTGTGGTGATAGAAAATTCTCCGCCTCCTGCGTTGACGGATACACCTAGCCCAACCTCGACACCTGCTTTGCCCCCAGAAATTACATTGACGAAAAATTCTAACTGCCGTTTGGGTCCGAGTACTTATTACAATATTGTTGACCAAATTGCGAGCGGACAAGTGTTGCCTGTTTCTGGTCAAAATGAAGATGGGACTTGGTGGCAAGTGACGAATGCGACCAATCGTGAATGTTGGATTTTTACTGACAATGCACAACCCAATATAGATTTCAGAGATTTGCCAGTTAAGAACGGTCCAGCGTTGCCGGGTGTTCCCGGTCAATTTTATGTGACAGACCAACAGTGTCAGCCGGGTCCAAAAAAGTTTACTGTGACGTTAAGTTGGTCAATTGGCAGTGATACAAGCGGTTTTCGTTTGTATCGGGACGGAAATCGAATTATTGAGTTGAAAGCAAATAAATTCAATTATAAAGATGTGAATGCGCCGTATGGAAAAAATATTACTTATGAACTCGAAGCCTATAATGAAAATGGAACATCAGAAAGGGCAATTCAAATTGTGCCGGCGTGTAAGTGAAAATAAAAACTCCCTGCCTTTGCAGGGAGTTTTTTTATCCGCCAGTGTGTAGGTCTTAAAGACCTTTGACCATCAAGCCGAGGGCGAGAAGCACAAATCCAAAGAACAAAAGCCAGAATGCTGGCACAGGAAGAAGTGTGAAGAGGGCAAGTTGGCTGAGTAAACCAAGTACTGCAAGGGCAACTGAAATCCAAAAAGTTACTGCTTTAGGGGGGGTAAGTTTCATCTCATTCTCCTTAGTGAAAAAACAAAAATAAATAATCTGGCGGATAATTCATTTATAGCACATGCAGGCGATATGTCAATATATTTTGCATTAATTTTCGATTGAAACTTTGCGCTGGGCAAATTTTGTAGTTTTTTTCTCTGATATAATCTTTAATTTGAACGACAGGAATCACAACGCAAACGCAGGTTTGGTGTTATTTTCCTGAACATGAATTTACTTTTTGTGCTGTGAAAGTACATGATTAACTAAATGTAGCGGAGTTCCCAAATAATGAAGAAAGAACAACAATTAGATCTATATTATCAAATGGTAGTGATTCGGCGTGCAGAAGAACGCGGGGCTGAGTTATACCAAGCAGGAAAAATCGGTGGGTTCATGCACTTGTACATTGGTCAAGAAGCGGTTTCAACAGGCTTGGTTGCCGCTCGTGAACCAAGAGACCGCGTCATCACTGCCTATCGTGACCATGGAGTCGCCATCAACTGCGGCATTTCAACGAATGAAATGATGGCAGAATTGCTCGGTAAAGCCACTGGCGTTTCCAAAGGCAAGGGCGGCTCGATGCACATGGCAAGCACAGAGAAAAATTTCTGGGGCGGACATGCTATCGTCGGCGGGCATCTACCGATTGCGGCAGGGCTTGCGATTGGCGACCAATATGCAGAAAATGATAATGTCACAATTTGTATGTTTGGAGATGGCGCAACCAATATTGGCTACTTCCATGAAGCGTTAAACATTGCGAAGACCTGGGGCTTGCGCGTCTTATGGGTTTGCGAAAATAATCAATATGGTATGGGTACATCGGTAGAGCGGGCTTCTGCAGTTTCGGATATCCGTCAAAAAGCAGATGGATATGGAATGAAAAGCGCCGAAGTAGATGGCATGGATGTGATGAAAGTCTATGAAGCGGCGAAAGAGGCGATTGCGTTTGTGCGCAAAGAAAGTCAGCCATTCTTCCTTGAAATCAATACGTATCGCTTCCGCGGACATTCGATGGGTGACCCTGAACGTTATCGCAAGCAAGAAGAAGTCAAACACTGGCAAGAGAATGACCCGATTGGAATCTTCAATAAATATTTGTTAGAAAAAAAGATTGCAACAAAAAAACAATTAGATGAAATTGAAGCGCGCGCAGAAGATGAAGTCAACAAGGCTGTGGAATTTGCAGAGAACAGCCCTGAGCCAACAATGGAAGAATTGTTTACGAATGTGTATGTAGAAAATTAGAGAACAGAGAACAGTTATGGCAAAAATTACAATGCGCGAGGCAATCTCGCAAGCCCTGATGGAAGAAATGGACCGTGACCCCGCTGTTTTTATTATGGGTGAAGAAGTCGGTGTTTGGGGCGGCACGTATGCCGTCACTAAAGGTTTTTACGATAAATACGGACCAAAACGAATCAAAGATACGCCAATTGCTGAAAATGCAATCATCGGCGGTGCGATTGGCGCGGCAATGGTCGGTCAGCGACCCATCGCAGAATTGATGACGATTAACTTCGCTTTC
>JAEURF010000013.1:2235-14122 GCA_016789205.1 Anaerolineales bacterium | reverse complement strand
CAGAGATTCCTTCTTATTTTCTCCGTGCACTCAGTGTTCTCTGTGGTGAAAAATTCTTTTTACTCTCCATTTTAGACACTCCGAACACAAACAATCTGTTCACCTATTTACTTGTCTACCTGTGTACCTGCGTACTTGTCTACTTAAGATGCTCTTTCAAGTATTTCCCTGTATATGAGCCTTTGACCTTCATCACTTGTTCCGGCGTGCCTTCTGCAATTAACTCGCCGCCTCGATTGCCGCCTTCTGGACCTAAATCTACAATCCAGTCTGCGACTTTGATGATGTCAAGATTATGCTCAATGATTAAGACAGAATTGCCTGTATCTACTAAGCGTTGTAACACTTCAATTAACTTATGCACGTCAGCCGCATGTAGCCCGACAGATGGTTCGTCCAAGACGTACAAAGTTCGACCCGTAGCACGACGCGATAATTCCTTCGAAAGTTTCACCCGTTGCGCTTCACCACCAGATAACGTTGTAGCTGGCTGACCAACCTTTACATATCCCAAGCCGACTTCTTGCAATAACTTTAATTTATTTGCCATTTGCGGATAATTTTCAAATTCTTTCACCGCATGGTCAACGGTCATATCCAAAACATCAGAAATCGAATATTGGTCACGGAATAAAACTTGTAAAGTTTCACGATTAAATCTTTTGCCATGACACACATCACAAGGCACATAGACATCCGGCAAAAATTGCATTTCGATTCGCAACTCACCTTGTCCCTGACACGCTTCACAACGCCCGCCATGCACATTGAATGAAAACCGCCCGGGCTTATATCCACGCACTTTGCTTTCAGGTAACTCTGCAAAAAGTTTTCTGATTTCATCAAACAAACCGGTATATGTTCCGGGGTTAGAGCGTGGCGTGCGCCCAATCGGTGATTGGTCAATATTGATAATTTTATCTAAATGCTCAATGCCAGTAATTTTTTCATGTTCACCGGCTTGAGTTCTTGCACCCATTAACTTTGATGCTAAAGCATTATATAAAATATCGCTCATCAAAGTGGATTTTCCTGAACCACTCACTCCAGTAATACAAACTAATTTCCCAAGCGGAATATCAATTGTGATTTTCTTTAAATTATTTGCGACTGCATTAACAATCTTGAGACTTTTCCCATTTCCTTCACGCCTCTTTTTCGGGACTTCAACCTGTTTGCGCCCCGACAAATATTGCCCAGTTAGAGATTTTGGATGCACCAAAATTTGTTTTGGTGTTCCTTCTGCAATCACTTGACCGCCATGCTCACCAGCCGCTGGACCTAAGTCAATCACCCAATCTGCTTCACGGATTGTTTCATCATCATGTTCAACCACCAAAACAGTATTGCCTAAATCTCTTAAGCCTTTGAGTGTTTCCAATAATCTAGCATTATCTCGCGGGTGCAAACCAATAGACGGTTCATCTAACACATACAACACGCCCACTAGACGAGACCCGACTTGAGTTGCTAAACGAATGCGTTGTGCTTCTCCACCGGATAATGTCACTGCTGAACGATTCAAAGTTAAATAATCCAAACCAACATTGACTAAGAAATTTAATCGCTCGTGAATTTCTCGAATCACACGTTCAGCAATTGTCTTTTGTTTTGAGGTTAATGGAGAATTTTTGCCAGAAATCTTCTTGACCCAATCCAGTGTTTGTAACACGGGCCAAGAATTTGCTTCGACGATGTTGACATCATCTACAGTCACAGCCAGCGCGGCAGGATTTAATCTCTTGCCACCACAAGCAGGGCAAGGTCGGTCAGACATATATTCGGAAATTTTTTCACGCATCCATTCCGAATTTGTTTCTTTGTATCTTCTTTCTAAATTGGTAATTACACCTTCAAACGCACGTGTGAATTTAAATTCACTGCCGTTTGTATTTTTATAAACCATTTGAATTTGCTTATCGCCTGTGCCGTATAAAATTAACTTGAGTTGTTCTTTGGTTAATTCTCGAACAGGTTTATCCATATCTATTTTGGAAGCGCGGCAAACTCCTTGCAAAGATTGCCAGTAATAACCGCCTTCTTCTCGCGGACCCCATTCAGAGGAAACAATCGCTCCTTCATTGAGACTCAAATCGCGGTCAGGGATGATGCGGTCTGGGTCAATTTCAAGTTTTGAACCAAGCCCCTGACATTCTGGGCAAGCACCTTGTGGTGTATTAAATGAAAAAGTTCGCGGCTCAATTTCAGGAACAGTTGAACCATGTTCTGGGCAAGCAAGATGTTCTGAAAAAGCAATGTCTTCTTTTTTATCAACCAAGTTGACGGTGACGTATCCTTCTCCAAATTTGAGAGCAGTTTCCACTGAGTCAGTGAGGCGGGTGCGTGCGGCTCGTTTATCTTCTTTATTGCCTTCGCGTGAAATTACAAGCCTATCTACAACGGCTTCAATTGTATGTTGTTTGTATCTATCCAATTCAATTTCATCATCAAGAGATTGTACAGTGCCATCCACACGCGCGCGTGTAAAACCTGATTTGCGAATCTCTTCAAACACGGCTTGATATGTTCCTTTACGTCCGCGCACCAATGGAGACAAAATTAAGATGCGTGTGCCTTCGGGAAGATTTTCGATTTGGTCAACAATTTCTTGGGCTGATTGTTTAACCACTTCGCGTCCACACACGGGGCAATGTGGGATTCCCGCGCGGGCAAACAGCAAACGCATGTAATCATAAATTTCTGTCACAGTCCCAACCGTTGAACGCGGATTGTGACTTGTAGATTTTTGGTCAATCGAAACAGCAGGGGAGAGACCATCAATATAATCAACATCTGGCTTATCCATTTGACCGATAAACTGACGTGCATACGCAGATAATGATTCAACATATCTTCGTTGCCCTTCAGCAAAAATCGTATCAAATGCAAGCGAAGATTTTCCTGAACCTGATAAACCTGTAATGACAACAAATTTATCTCGTGGAATTTCAACAGTGATATTTTTCAAGTTGTGAACACGCGCCCCAACGACGCGAATGGAATTAGATGACATATATTTTTATACCTTTGAAATAAAATGTAGCCAATTATAGCACATGTGTTCGGTAAATAGCCAATTTTTCATTATACCGAAATTTATTAGGTAAATCAAAAAACACTCTGTATCATTAGGATACAGAGTGTTTGGCTTGCAACTTACAAATTTTATTTTTTATCCCGTACAACGCGAGCGGATACCGCCTAAATACGCAAGTGACTCATTTATTCCATTCCCCACAGCACTTAAGCCTTTGATGGTGATGTAGGTAACAGGTTGGGTATAAATTACGAAGCCATAACTACTATTTTCTGTAACTAAAACACAAGTGAGCGAGACTTTGCCTTTGGCATCAATGGCAACGCCATCAAAGCCGTTTTGGTTGGCAGTGACATAACTCATGGTGGCGTTACCCTGAGTCCAGATGTATAAGCCCGAAGATACACTGTTATTGTGGAAGTTACCAAAACCAGTAATCATAACCGAACCAAAAGTGGTAAAAGGTACAGGTGCGTTGACCCAGTTGCTGTAATTATCTAAATAAGCACCACGGTCATAATTTTGGCTGGCAGTTAAGTTGTTCACAGTGATATTACCATCGGCAAAGACTGTCAAGCCAGATTCTCCTCCACTATTGCCATTGCCAATGAAAGTATTGTTGCCTTTCATTGTTACAGTTTGAATTTTCGTCAAGCCATAGGTGTCAAGGTAAGCACCTGAGCCGTAGTTTGATTGGGCATACAAGTTGGTGGTGGTAATAGCACCATTGCTTAATACATGCAGACCTGTTGAAGTATTGGTATTGAATATGCCATAACCACTAATGGTTACTGGGCTTTGGAAGCTGAACCGATTGTCAATATAAGCACCATAAACGCCATTACTGCTAGCAGTAATGTTTGAAATACTGACTGCGCCGAGTGAAGAAATCTCTAAGCCATTTCCATCATTTCCATAAAAATTATTCACACCTTTCAGGCTAACAGGCCTTGCGAGTGTGCCGGCAGAATTAACAATATTAACGCCACTACCCTGTCCATCAATTGAGTCGAAACCGTTATAGTATGCGGTGATGTTATTTACGGTCACTGCGCCGTAAGAAAATATCAATAGCCCTCCCTCACCGTTATAGGTAAGGGTATTTGTTCCAAATAAGTTAATGTTTTGTGGCTTGAGGGCGTCCGTCATATTATCTAAAAACACGCCAGTGCTATTAGAAGTGTAGGCATTTGAATTGGCGGTAATGTTATACACATTAATTGCCCCTTTACTAGAAACAAACAACCCATTATTGCCATTATTGTTAAAGAAATTCACGCCTTTAATATTGACTGTTTGTGGGATTGTGCCATTGCTGTTCGTAACAGAAACACCGTAGCCTCCATTAGATTCGGCAGTGATGTTGTTTAATGTCACCACCCCAAGGCTGTTGATAGTCAACCCATTGGATGAAACTACGTTACCATTCATTGAATTAAAGCCATTGATAGTGACTGCGTACGGTTTCGGCGCAGTGCTATTATTTATTGATGTTCCGCCAGCTCCATTGTAATCGGTGATGATGTTCGTCAAAGTCACTGCACTATCACTTGCAATGTACAAGCCATACCCCGCGTTTGCATTGGCGGTCAGGAAACCACTCACAGTCACGGCTTGGGGTGTGGGGGCAAAAGTGTTGTTCACATCCACACCATCTCCACCGCTCGTGTTGGATGAAGCGCTAATTTGACTTAAATTGACAGCCCCATTAGAAAGAATATGTAAACCATCAAGACCATTTTGATTAAAGAAACCTTTGGTCACTGAAACTACAGAGGCAGTCGTATCATTGTTGTTGTCAATATACACACCATAAGAGGTGTTAGAGTTGGCACTTACATTGGTTAAAGTGACAGCCCCATCACTTACAATCGTAATACCACGCAAAAAATTAGAATTAAATGTGCTGTTTTTCACCGTCACGGTTGCTTGGGTGGTGCTAGAAGTGTTATCCAAATAAGCACCATCATTGCCTGTCCCAGCCGAATTAATAGACATCACATTCGTAACCACAATATTTTTTGTAGTTTGAACATACAACGAACCCTTTCCAGAATTGAATGTATTGTTGGCACCATCAAACGAAATATCATTAATCGTCACAGCCCCGTTCCAGTTCACAATGCTAATGGCATTACCAAATGTAGTTGTACCAATAATTGCCCCCGAACCAACAGGAGGACCCGCAGGTCCAATCCAACCGCCTTGCAACGTCAGGCTGTAATTAGCGGCGGCAGTCCAAACCAAACCATCAATTTCAACTTCGGCGCCACTGTCTGTTCCTGCTTCAATCCAAATTACACCGTTTTTTGCAGGTGGAATAAATCCAGCTACCAAAGCCGAAAGGCTAACAAACGAACCCGAACAACCACCCATGTTAGGTTTTGGAGCTACACCTGCTGGACACCAAATTGGGTCTTTCAAAACAACAGCTTCCTCTGCCGCTTCACTTGCTAAGGGCAAAGCCTCACCATTTTCATCTACAATGATGAGTTCGGTATCTTGTGGTAATTGCTCAAGGATTTCAGCCACAGTTTCTTCCTGCGGTGACTGCTCACTCGCTTCTGTTTCTACGGGAGGGGCTGATTCTTGCACCTCCACAGTCTCTTCCTCCGAAGAATTTTTCACAGGGGCAGGTTCTTCTTCACCCGAAGTTTGTGTTTCAGGTGTTGATTCTTCCGTCCCTGATGGTGGAAGCGACTCATCCGCAAATGCGGGTGTGGCAATCATCAGGCTGAGCATCAACACGCCCAACATAATGACCGCTTTCCATTGAAACAACTTATAACGATTCATAATACATTTCTCCTTTTGGGTTTTATAAACTTACAAACAAATCAAAGTTAATTATCGGCTAACATGGCTATTTTTCGCATATTTTTAAGGTTACAAATGAGTAATAAATTGGTCATGTTATACTCAGTGCAACTTCTAAAATCCGACGGTGTTATTAATTGAAATCCGTCGGTAAGGCTATTACTTGACCGAGTTGGATTACAACGAAGAGGAAATTCTCGCCCGTGCTTCTAAAGGTGACCGTGATGCATTTGGCATCTTATATGGTCATTATGTAGAACGAATCTTCAACTATGTGTACTATCGCACAGGCAACCCGCATGATGCTGAAGATTTAACTGCGCGGGTCTTTCAACGGGCGATGAATCACATCAAAAATTATACAGACCGAGGTGTTCCTTTTTCGGCATGGTTGTATCGGATTGCTCACAATTTAGTAGCGAACTGGCACAGAGACCGAAGTCGCAAACAAGAAATTCCACTGGATGACTTGCCGGTTCTACCAACTAAAGGTGACCACCCCGAAAGAAACCTTGTCCGCTCGCAAGAACAGGATTCCCTATTAAGAATGATTCGGAAACTTCCGCCGGAAAGACAAAATTTATTGATTTTGAAATTTGTCGAAAACATGTCGAACGCAGAGATTGGCAAGATAATGGGACGAAGCGAAGGAGCCGTGAAGAGTTTGTATCATCGAACGCTTTTGGCTTTACGTGACCAATTGGAAGACCAAAATCTAAACCTTGAAGGAGAGTAAACCATGTTGAGAATAGTGACCGACGGCGCTGCCGATGTCCTTCCAGAGTGGGTGAAGGAATATGGCATAGACACAATCCCCGTGAACATTTTGTTTGGGGAAAAATCTTATTTACAGGGTGTTGAATTAGATAATGAAGGTTTTTATAACTTGGTTGAAGAGAGCAAGCGCATTCCTAAAACTTCACAGCCTTCACCCCATCAATTTGTTGAGTTTTACCGCAAGATTGCACAAAAGGGCGATACGATTCTTTCCATTCATATCACAGCTAAACTTTCAGGTACATATACTTCAGCAGTTGCCGCCGCTGAAGAATTAAAAGGTGAGTTCAATGTCATTCCGATTGACTCAGCCTGTGGCTCATTAGGCATTGGCTTGATGTGCCGTGAAGCCCGCAAAATGGAACGTGCTGGAAAAAGCGTAGATGAAATTGTCAAATATATTGAAGGTATCAAATCAAAAGTGCGCGTAATTTTGACTCTCGATACGTTGGAATATGCAAAAATGTCTGGGCGTGTCAAAGCATTACAAGCCGCACTCGCATCTGTATTAAACGTCAAACCTATCGCTGTATTAAGTGATGGCGTGCTAAATATGGCAGAACGCGTGCGTACGCGCAAAGCCGCACTTGAACGCGTGATTGCAATGGGAAAAGAAGAATATGGCGACCAACCCATTTACTTAGCTGTTGTCCATGCGCGTGATTTGAAATCAGGGCAGGCATTGTTAGAGGATGCAAAGAGTCACTTCAACACCAAAGAAACCATGATTAGCGAACTTTCGATTTCGATTGCCGCAAACCTCGGACCTGGAACCGTCGGTTTAATTTTGTACCCGACTACATAATTTATAAAGAGAATTGAATGACAGACCAGATTTACGAAGACGATTTTGATGAGATTGAAGCGCATCTTGCCGGGACGTTGAAGCGGGTGACTGCTCCGTCTGGCTTATTTCAACGCCTCTACGATAGGATTCAAATTCCCAGTCGTAGTGAAATTCGATTACGTCTGAAAGATTGGAATCGCTTGGTTTTCGTTTTCGGCGGAGTCATCTCTGGAATGTTATTGCTGATTACAATTGCCCGCGCACTTTATTATATGATTGGGCGTAAAGGCGTTTTGTAAGATTTTGTAAATAATAAAAAAGGTGACAGTCATTTTGAAATTGACTGTCACCTTTTTAGTTTTTAACAAGCCACTCACATAACTGACGCGACTCGGCAATCAAATCGGCTTCGATGGGGAGTTTGAATTCTTCGGTGACGCGCAATGTCAAATGTTCAGTCACCAGTTTTAGGTCAGCGGGGAGAAGCGTTTCTTCTTTAATATAATTTAATAAATCCAACGCGCTCACACTTGGCGGATGAATCCCTTTGCGAGTCAAATAATCTTTTATAGCAAGCCCAGCCGCACGCCTCGCACAAACGCGTGCCTGACCTTCTTTGCCTTGTTCTCTAGCTTTTACTGCTTGTTCAAGTTCGCTGATGTAATTATTCATAGCAGGATTATAATATTGAAAACTTTGGAGGAAGACTTATGAAACTAAATACAACGCGTATTTTTTCTGTGCTTGTGGTTTTGGGTTTAATCCTTTCGGCTTGTGCTCCAAAAGCCGAAAGCCCAACCGAAGTGCCGTCTGCTGAAAATGATGGCGAGCCTGTGCAAGTGCAAGGGGAATATTCAATTTCAAATGATTTTGTTTTCACATATTATATTGAGAACGCTGTTGCATTATTAGATATGCACGGCTTTGTCATTCGGGATGAAGAATGGGAATTACCTGTTGATTCACAAGTACTAGGCTATATGACCTATGATGCCGAAACGTTAAGTGGCACATTTGATTTGAATTTACCGGCGTTGCCTGAAGGTGAATTTAATGATGTTGATAATAATGGCGAATCAAATCAGGGTGTGCAAATTTTTGCTGTGGGCTATTCACCAAATTTATACGGTGGTCCGTTTTCAGTCGGTGATGACCGTTCAACTGGTTGGCCCACATATCTCGCTTCTATTCGTACTGATACAGAAAATAATGACGAAGTGATTGGCGGAAAATTAATCATCTGGGCGGCGGATGCTGAACAGCAATTCCCAACCGGTTATGGCGATGATGGCTTGCTTTTCACTGCCGATGACCCAGTTGCTCCGATTGAGGCGGGCTATACAATTGTTGACTTAGATAAAAGCCCGTTTGAATTTAGTAAAACTCCAATTGCTGAAATGACTTTGTATGAACCAACTGATGTAGCAGTGAAAGATTTTTCTGAAGATTCATACACCGAAGCCTTCGATAAAATGTTTGAAATTATTAGCAAAGAATATGCGTTTAATGGCGTCGAAGGGAAACAACCGGATTGGGACGCTTTATACAAAGAATTAAAGCCGCGCGTCGAAAAAGCTGAACAAGACAAAGACCCAAATGCTTTTTATCTCGTATTGCGTGATTTCACTTGGGCATTCAAAGATGGTCATGTTGGCTTCGATGGTGGCGAATTTGCAAATCAAGATTTTACACAAGCAACTTCAGGCGGTTATGGTTTTGCTATCCGCGAGTTAGATGATGGACGTGTATTAGTTACATATTTGCTTGAAAATGGACCTGCCGCGCAAGCCGGTATACAAATTGGCGCACGCGTAATTTCATTTAATGGAGAGCCAATCGCAGATGCTATTGGTAAAGTGCAATCGTATGCTTTGCAATCTTCCGATTTTGCAATTCGTTATCAACAAGCCCGCTATCTTCTGCGTGCTGTTGTTGGCAATACTGCTGAAATCACATTTGTAAACCCTGGCGGGAACGAACAAACCGTAACCTTGACCGCAATTGCAGAGCGAAATTCATTTAGTGTTACCTCGGTTTATTTTGGTGCAGAATTAGATAACTTATTGCCTGTGGATAGCAAAATCCTTACCGAAGGCAACGCGCAAATTGGCTATGTGCGCATCAACAGCAATTACGACGATCTGAATCTCATCATCCGCTTGTTTGAGCGTGCTTTACAACAATTTGAAGCCCGCGAAGTGGCAGGCATCATTATTGATATGCGCTTTAATAGCGGCGGTGCCAATTTAGGCTTGGCTGGTTTGCTCACAGACCAAGAGATTCCAATCGGGCAATTGGAATATTACAGTGAAGCCACTGGTCAATTTGAACCAGAAGGCTTACCTGGAAAAGTAATCCCAAACGAAAATCAATATCGTTTTGACAAAATGGTTTTGTTAGTTGGGCAAGCCTGTGCCAGCGCTTGCGAGTTAGAAGCTTATGGATTCAGTCAAGTGCCGGGCATGATTACAGTGGGTCAATACCCGACGAGTGGTATCGAAGCAGAAGTCGCGCGCGGACAGTTTAACTTACCTGAAGGCTTTTTCTTGCAAGTGCCAACAGGTCGCTTCACACTACCAGACGGTAGTATCTTCCTTGAGGGGCAGGGGGTTCAGCCTACGCTTCGCATTCCAGTGGACGAGTCGAATATATATCTCACAGATGATTTCGTTTTACAAGCGGGCATCCGTGCTGTGCTTCAACCGCTTGGCGCAGGCATCACGCCGAGTGCACCACCCAAGATTGCGTCTACGAGTGAGGCGGATTCAGCCTTTGGCGGTGGCGCAGACTTCTTATGGGATTTAGCACGCGAACAATATAATGAAGAAAATTTTGAACCTGTCACATTGACGTATACAATTCCGTTGTCAACATCAACAACAGTATTATGGGCGTATGCTTGGTGTGCAAAAGATAAAGCCACCCTCGAACAAAATTTTAGCCAAATTGATTTGAAATTTAATCTCAACGGTAAAGATGTGCCATTAAATCAACTGGCTGTATATGACGTTCCTTCTGGCGGGTTAGAATGTCGCTTGGTTTACACCGCTTTATCAGATTGGAAACCCGGTGAACATCATGCCATCATCAACGCTACCTTCAAGTCTAAAATAAATGATGGCACAGGCGAATATGCGGCTGGTGATTATGTCTATGATTATGTTGTCTATGTAAAGCCGTAAAATAAGCTTAAGAAAAAGCCCCGTAGAGTTTTCTACGGGACTTTTTTTGTTAATCCACAAACCGATACTTAATCAACGCCCAGACTGCTTCAAAGGCATCATGTAATTTTATTTTTTTGCCTTGCGAATAATCTCGTGGATTAAAAGTAATCGGCACTTCGTAAATGCGATATTTTCGTTTTAATATCTTGGCAGTAAATTCAGGCTCAAAGTTGAAACTGTTGGCTCGAATCACCATACCATCAATCACTTCACGGCGGAAAACTTTATATCCAGTTTCCATGTCTGTCAGAATCGTGTCGTATAAAATATTGGTCATCAAGGTCAAAAGTTTATTTGCCACCAAATGCCAAAACATCGTAACCCGATGCGCTCTTCCTAAAAAGCGTGAACCATAAACCACATCTGCAAGCCCTTCTTCAATCGGCTTGAGCAGTTCAGTGAAATCACGCGGGTCATATTCAAGGTCAGCATCTTGGATTAAAAGTACATCGCCTTTCGCCGCCGCCATGCCTGTGCGCACTGCCGCACCTTTGCCTTGATTTTTTTCATGTAAAATAATTTGCAAGCCTTTTTTCTTGCCCATCTGTTTCAAAATATCGCGAGTGCCGTCTTTCGAGCCATCGTCCACTAAAATAATTTCATCAGCGCGTTTGGTCGCTTGCACACGTTTCAAAATTGTTTGGATGCTTTCAACTTCGTTATAAACAGGGATTATGACAGATAATTTCATAGCGGCTGGATTATAAACGAAAAGAAGTATAATTGAAGCATATAAAACTCCTAGAATTGGTGAAACATGGTCACAAGACAAACCGGACAAATTGGCGGAAGTACCGAAAGCGGATTTTCACCGCCTCAAATTAATAATCTTGAAGACACTGGACTTTCCCCTTTGTGGCTACAAGATTTAATTCTTAAAGTCTTATATTTTCGCGGCTATCTGACTGGTTTCAAAATTGCCGAAGAAATTACGCTCCCTTTTGCCGGTATTGTAGACCAACTCTTGACAACCCTCAAACAAGAAAAACATATCGAAGTGAAATCATCTCAAGGTGGCTTGGGCGAAGGCGCCTATACCTATGGCATCACGAGTGCCGGCATTGTACGTGCGCGTGAAGCGTTAGATCGAAGTCAATATGCCGGACCTGCTCCAGTTCCGTTTGAAGTCTATAACGAATCGATACGTCGTCAAAAAAGCGGCAAAATGACTGTCACTACCAGAACCATGCGCCAGATTCTTTCGCAAATGGTTATCTCTGAAACAACATTTCAAAAATTAGGTCC
>JAEURF010000013.1:0-2031 GCA_016789205.1 Anaerolineales bacterium | reverse complement strand
TGGGAATTTAAGAAGCAACACCCGCCGCGACCCACGTTGGATAAAAATTCGTAGACCTTTTATCGTTGTGGGTGGTGAATTAAACCTTGAAGGTCTAGACCTCGTTTTTGACGACACCACAAAATTTTACGAAGCCCCGTTTCAAGTCAAAGCCAATGGCGGCATTTTATTAATTGACGACTTTGGTCGTCAACAAGTTCGCCCGCGTGATTTGCTCAATCGTTGGATTGTGCCACTCGAAAACCGACTTGATTATTTACGCTTGCACACAGGTCGCAAAGTAGAAGTGCCATTTGATGTTCTGATTGTTTTTTCTACAAACCTGCCGCCAAAAGATTTAGTAGATGAAGCCTTCTTAAGACGTTTGCGCCATAAAATTGAAATTGGTGACCCATCCTTTGAAGAGTTTCGCGAAATTTTCAAACGGGTTTCACAAGATAAACGTGTGGAATATAGCGACCAAGGGCTAGCGTATCTTTTGCAAGAGTGGTACATCAAACGTAACCGTAAAATGCGCGCTTCACATCCACGCGATTTGTTAGACCAAATTCTAGATATATCTTCTTATCTCGCGGTTCCGCCAACCATGTCACGTGATATGTTAGACCGCGCCGCCAAAGCTTATTTTGTGGATATATAACATAAAACGTCCCGCAGGTTTGATTCAATGAATCAAATTGTTCGATAAAACCTGCGGGACGGTAACGCCTCATTCCTACCTTCAACTTGACTCTGATGCTTCAACATTTTCCTAGCCCCATCATCCTCGCACATCGCGGCGACCTTGCCCACGCACCTGAAAACACCATCCCATCTTTTTCGCAAGCCATACAAAAAGGTGCCGATGGTGTAGAACTGGATGCAAAATTAACTGCGGATGGACATGTCATTGTTATTCATGATGCGACAGTGGATAGAACTACAAATGGAAAAGGCAAAGTTGCTTCATTTGGGTTAGATGAAATCCGCAAACTAGATGCAGGCACTTGGTTTGACTCAAAATTCTCAGGTACACAAGTTCCATTACTCGAAGAAGTATTTGAAACAGTTGGCAAAGATAAATTAATTAATATTGAATTGACAAACTACTCGACTCCGAAAGACGGCTTGACTCGAAAAGTTTGTGAATTGATTAAGAAACATAATAATCAAGAACAAATTATTTTTTCATCATTCTTTGCGTCAAATTTGAAAATCGCCATGCAAATTCTGCCAGAAGTGCCACGCGGACTTTTAGCGATGCCCGGCTTGATAGGTTTATGGGCGCGTTCGTTTGGTTTTATGTTTGGCGAATATCAAGCTTTGCACCCGCATATTTCTAACGCCAGCAAAGAACAGATTCAGCGTGCGCATCGCCTCAAACGGCGTGTACATGTCTGGACGGCAAATACGCCAGAAGAGATCACTCGTTTGAGGGATTGGGGCGTAGATGGCATCTTCACAGATGACCCTGCAACGGCTGTACAGTCACTGGGGAGGCAGAGGTAAATGCATCCGCTTGGAAAGTGCAGGCAGACCCGAAGCAAGAAGCGCAAGCAAAAATCAGGGCGTCGTTCATAGAGCGGCGTCCATTTTGTCTTAATCTTAAGTTGTGTTATAAAAGGAATTCATGCGTCTGATTCGATTTTTGTTATTATTTATTTTTCTTATATCGCTTGCTCCTATGCCTGTTCATGCTCAAACGCCTACGCCGCCAGCGGCTGTCAGGCTTTTGATTGACGGTATGACGCCCGAAGAAAAAGTGGGGCAGTTGTTTTTGGTTTCATTTAGTGGGACGGATACGAGCGAAACATCGCAAATCTATAATTTAATCACACAATATCATGTGGGTGGCGTCGTATTAACGGCTGGCAATGATAATTTCACTAGTACAGATACATTAGTGCAAACCCATGCTTTGATTAATGATTTACAGCGCGTAGAATGGAATAATTCATTAGGCAATACTGCTTATGCACCTTTGTTTGTTGGCATTGCGCAAGAAGGTGATGGTTACCCAACTGACCAAATTTTGAATGGGTTAACTCCTTT
>JAEURF010000139.1:2131-4911 GCA_016789205.1 Anaerolineales bacterium | reverse complement strand
CACTACCACTTGTGGTTTCTTGCTAAGTTTTGGGTCAAATAAAGATAGTTCCGTGTTGATTTGACTAAAATCCGCCAACGGGTCTTCGGATAAGCCGTCAATCATGTGAATCAAAACACGCGTGCGTTGAACGTGACGTAAGAAATCATGTCCCAATCCTGCACCTTCATGGGCACCTTCAATTAATCCGGGAATATCTGCCATGACGACCGTAGTTTCATCATCCAATTTGGCAACACCGAGATTTGGCTCCAAAGTTGTAAATGGATAGTCGCCGATTTTCGGTTTTGCATTTGTGAGTACTGAAAGCAGAGTGGATTTTCCGGCGTTCGGTAAACCTATAATGCCAATATCAGCTATCAACTTAAGTTCGAGGCGAATCACTTTTTCTTCATGGGGTTCACCGCGTTCAGCAGTGCGTGGCGCTTGATTCCGCGAAGTCGCAAAATGTTGATTGCCGCGTCCGCCACGCCCACCTTTGCACACCAACAATCGCTGACCTGCCTCGGTTAAGTCACCGAGCAATGCGCCGCTCTCAGCATCATAAATAATCGTGCCGGGTGGAATATAAATGATGAGGTCATCGCCACTTTTCCCCGTCAGTTGTGAGCCGCCGCCGCCTTTGCCTTCATCCGCCGCAAATTTTTGTTTGGGTCGAAAATGTGAAAGCGAATTAAGTGTAGATTTGACTTCAAAAATAACATCGCCACCTTTGCCGCCATCACCGCCATCGGGTCCGCCGCGCGGTTCAAATTTTTCACGGCGAAAATGCACCATGCCATCGCCGCCTTTGCCAGATTTTACATAGATATTAACTTGGTCTATAAACATGCTTTCATTATAACTGACTGCCCGATGCGGTTTGCCCCACTACGAGTTTTCAAGAATGGTAAAGTAAAATGTTGCGCCTTTTCCTTCTCCGGCAGATTCAACCCAAATTTTTCCGCCATGCCATTCAACAATGCGTTTGACAAGTGCCAAACCGATGCCTGTGCCTTCTGTGCTAGCGTCCAGTTTTTCAAATAATCCAAATATCTTTTTTTGATATTGAGGCGCAATTCCAATACCGTTGTCTTTAACAAAAATAAATTCTTCTTCGCCTAATTTTTTTACTCCGATTTCAATCATTGGGTTGGGGTGCAAACTAGAATACTTAATCGCATTATCAATTAAGTTTTGCATCACTTCACGCAAACGAACGTAATCTGCAAAGACAGTGGGGAGGTCATCTGCAATTTTGATTTGGATATTTTTTTCTGCGATTTGTGCATCTAACAACTCAATCGCTTCTTTCGTGACTTCGGCTATGCTGACTCGAACCTTTGTATTTAATACTCGCCCAATGCGGGATAACTCCAACAATTCAGCAAGCATTGTTTCCATTTTGTCTGCCGCATTTGAAATCCTTTGAATATTGTCGGTAATTTTTTCTTGCTGATTTTCTTCAATTGCTTTTTGAAGCATTCCCAAGAAGCCTTTAATCGTCACCAATGGGCTTCTCAAATCGTGAGAAACCGTGTAAGTAAATTGTTCAAGTTCGGCGTTATTGGCTTCTAATTCTTGAATTAATGTTTCACGATGTGTTTCTATTTTTTTGCGAGTAGCAATTTCATTTCTTAATTCATTTTCTCTTTGTAATGAGCTGTGTAATGAAGTTCGCAAAGCCACCCCAAACCTGCTGACGAATACACTCATCAGCCCATTGAGCAAAAAGAAATTTCCCGCAACTGATACACTCTCTAGCCTTAATGTTGGATCTTGTTCTTGTGTTACTCCAAAGATAATTAATCCCATACTCATTGTAAATACAAACCATAATGCTCTTGGATTAATCAATAAGCCTGCTAACAAAATCGCTAATGTATAAAAAGTGAGTGTACTTTGAACTTCTAATAAACTAGTGACTAGAATGGCATAACTTTGTGTAAAAATAAAAACTGAAATAATAATGGCTGTAATGCTGTAAAAATATCCGCGCCTGAGAAAAAATAAGAGAGTAGCGAGACCCAGTACAAAAATAGATGTATTGATAAGAATAGTTTGTAATGAAGTTGTCTCTGCTAAAAAGACATTTACCCCTGCGGCTAACAACAAAACTGCAATGAACCCAACCAAAATAATTTGCAACAACACCCCCATCTGACGGTTAATTGGGTCTGCAATCGGAATGTTATTTAACCAATTTCTTAACCTTGTTAACAAACGTTTCCTTTCTGGTGGCTTAAAAATTTTATCATTTGATTGTGTTTGTTTCTTCTTTTTTATATCACCCTATGGTACTGTGAAAAGAGACCAACTTAAGTTGGTCTCTTTTGATTTACATCACATCCGGCGACTTAATATCCAGCAACCGCAAAGCATTCGCAATCGTCTGCTTTGCCGCCATCACCAAACTCAAGCGTGCATTTTTTATCTTTTCATTATCTGTGTTTAACACATTAACCGCGTGATAAAACGAATGAAATGTATTTGCTAAATCATACGCATACGAAGCCATCACCAACGGACGATATTCATTTGCGGCTTGTTCGACAGCTTGCGGAAAGCGTGAGATTTGCTCAATCAACTCAATTTCATGCTTTGTGAGTTCATAGTCAAAGGTCGCAGGTTGAAGGTCTGACTTTTGACTTGAGACTTGAGACTTTTTCAAAATCGAATTTGCCCGCACATACGCATTCTGAATATATGGACCTGTCCTACCGTCAAACGACAAAGCCTCATTAATATCAAAGACAATATCTTTATTATTATCCACTGAAAGCATAGAATAGACTAATGCA
>JAEURF010000139.1:0-2033 GCA_016789205.1 Anaerolineales bacterium | reverse complement strand
TAAGCGTGCTAACACTTCACCTAAAATTGTATTGCGTGCATGACCGATATGAAACGAATGATGCGTATTCGGTTGAGCATATTCCACCATGACTCTTTCTGACTTCGCCGCACCCCGCCCAAAATCCAGACCCGAGGCGAGCACTTCATCCACCACACGTTTTGCATAATCAGATGTTTTGAAATAAACGTTCAGATATCCTTTGACAGCCTCAATGCGACTGATTCCATCCACGCTTCCTAACTGACCTGCAACCTGTTCGGCGATTCCTTGAGCCTTTTGTGGCACTGGAACTTTGTTTCCTTTGCCGAGTTTGGCTTCGTTAGCGGCGGTCTGAAAAAAGGATGTTGCGAATCCCCATTCACCAGCAAACGGAATCGGTTGCCATTTTAATTCTGCCAACGCAATATCATTTTCTTTGCAGAAAGATTTTATTTTTTCTTCAATGAGTTGTTGTTCTTTTTGAAACATAGAATGAGATTATATCTTATAGAAAACGTCCCGCAGGTTTTTTAACTCAAATCAAGTTAATCTATCAAAATCTGCGGGACGGTCATTTAACAAAAAACGGGAGTTTTTTAAACTCCCGTTTTGTTTGAAAAGGATGTTACTCGCTTTTCGTGCTGAGTGCGGTCAAACGTTTCATCAATCGGCTTTTGCGGCGGGCAACATTGTTTTTATGAATGATGCCTTTTTCTGCGGCTTTGTCTAAAGCACTGATGGCTTTTAACACTTCTGCACGTGTTTCGGGAGTGACAGGAGCGGCAAGTGCTTTGCGGGCATTATTATCCGCAGTGCGCGCATTACCGCGAGCGGTACGGTTTCGCAGGCGGCGTTTTTCGTTTTGACGATTGCGTTTGATTTGAGACTGTATGTTAGCCAAGGTTTTTCTCCAAAATCTTATCTTGCTTTACTTTTTACAACGGCAGTGTATTTTACATGATGAGATATGATTTGTCCAGTAAATTGATGAAAAATCCGCAGGGTTTCCCTGCGGATTCTTCTTTGTTTTATGGCGTTGCTGTTGGCGCATTAATAGATGTGGATGTGGCGGTGGGTAGTACTGTGCCAGGTCCGGGGGTGATGGGTGTACTGGTTGGAGGGCGCGTAGCGGTCGGCGTTACCAGATTTACAGGAATCTTTAATAACTGACCGACAAATAATTCATTGGGGTTGGTGATACTATTTTGTGTGCTAATTGCTTCAACCGTGCTATTAAATAGATTTGCAATACCTGCCAACGAATCTCCAGATTGGACGACATAATCAATTAATGTACCGGGTCTCAAATCTGGTGGAATGGTTGTAGCGGTTGGAAGTGGCATGCCCGGATAGGGGAGCAAAATCACTTGCCCGGGAATCACAATCTGAGTGGTTGGGTCAATGCCAATGCCAGTTTCCGGGTTGAATGGATTAAGCAACATGATTAACGGAATCGCATTATCGCCCAGATTAAATTTTTCTACAATTAACTGAAGATAATCACCATCTTGCACCGTATAAGTAAATGGCGCAGAGAAAGTTGGCGTAAATGTAATTGTCGGTGTCGGCGTCTCAGTGGAAGTAGGTGACGGTGTGTTTGTATTCGTTGGAGACGGCGTAATGGTTGGCGTAGGTGTTTCGGTAGCAATTAACGAGTTTAATGCTCTGCCGGGTTGTAGGAGCCAGTAAATTAATACACCAAGCCCAGCAAGCACTAGCACGCCAGCGATAATAAAAACAGTATTGTTTCTGCCTCTGCGCTTGCGGAGTGAGCCAATTGGGCTAGAAGATAAGGGAGGTCTGTTATTCATTGAGCATATCCTTTTGCATTAAGTGCTTTATATTGAATCCGTCCAGTCCTAATGCAAAATAATTCTACCAGTAATTAAGTAGATAGGTAAACAAGTAAACACAAAGAGAGTGGCTAATTTCAAGGGTAAAGAAAAAGATTAACCACAGAGGTCACAAAGAACACAGAGATTCCTTCTTATTTTCTCCGTGCACTCAGTGTTCTCTGTGGTGAAAAATTCTTTTTACTCTCCATTTTAGAC
>JAEURF010000138.1 GCA_016789205.1 Anaerolineales bacterium | reverse complement strand
TCATGGTCTAGCAAAACAAAATGGTCACATAACACTACATGACTTGCTCCGCGTTTTAACAATTCCACAGCCACAGTAAAACGTCCGCCATACCCAAAGAGCAAAATTCTTTTCCCTTGAATAGATTTACCGTGTTCAGATAAAGTTTTGACATACTGTTCCACAGCCGCAAATGGGTCACTGGATTCAAGCCCAGGCCGAATAATCCACCTATGCTTAAGTAAATATCGCGCAACTGATTCAGGCATGAAGTGGCGAATTAGGCGCAGAATGATGTAGCGGAGATTCAAGGCAACTCCACTGGCAATACGGCAGAGCAGTCAACTGGTTCTGGTTTAGGAACTAAGAGTTGGACGTTGACTTCTCTCAGCGTTGTTTTTATATCGTAATAACACAATACAGGTATAGAAACCCATTTGACCCAAGCGTTGTTCTCTTCGCCAAATCTATCAGCGCTATCTTGAGTTGGTGTTTTTAGCGGTTCAGAAATAATAAGTGAAAAGCGTTTATTAGCGAGGTCTTGGTAAAACTTTTGAAAATAGGCTTGACGTGAGCCAAGTGCATTATTCATTAAAACTTTTTTTTCGTATTCTGGTACAAAAGGTACATTTGTTATGTAACCAAATGTAAGCAGTTGACGTTGGTCTAAAAACAAAACTTCGCCACCTTGTTCTACTGCTACATTTACTTCTTCTCGAATAACTTTTAGAGAAGAATCAACTATTTCATCTGATGGAATCATATCTAACGCTTTTTCATTTGGTGAATCTGTTAAGATAGCCAGCCAAGAGGCATCTTCTGCAAAATTAAATGAGCGAATTCCTTTAAGTGCGAATAAGCCGGGTAGAGCAAAAAATAGCACTAAAGTGAATTTTATCCAAGCAGGTGCAGAGGGAATTTCAGTAAACCATTGTTTCCCGGCTTTTTCCCATGCAACTACTCCTGTAAACATTAGCCCAATTAAGAACATATCCATATTATGCAAGTCACCACCCCCACCAATTTTGGTACTAACAATTAAGCCGACCACTAAAAAAGCAGTTAAAGGCGCGAGAATTGCTAGTTTTTGCCAAAGGTTAATTTGCCATTTATTTGAAAATATTAAGTAACATAACAAAATTATCAACGGTGTTGTAGCAACTATTAATCCAAATAAAACACCAAGAGGGTATGTTTCATTTGGCAAAAGGCGATACCATAACAAGGGTTGGGCAGGCGTTGTGACCATTGAAACAGCACTATCTACAGAAATAGAAGGGCTGACTGTTGATTGTTGCGTTTGTGAATTAAATAGTGAAACTATATTCTGACCATACTGCCCACCAATCAAACCAGAAACCCCAAGTGTTATGGCTCGAAACCAGGCAGTACGGGTTAGTTTATTATCTTGTGTAAAGGCACCAATCAGTTCTAACATACCAATCCACATGCCTGGGGCAAAAACCCATGTAAAGCGGCTGGCTTCTGCTGCATAACTGGTAATTGCAATTAAAGGAATTCCCAACCAAAGCGGGCTACGCCAGACAAGTGCTGTTGCCGCCGCGCACAAAACCAACGGCGTATGAATTGGACCCTGTTTGAGGAAGATAAATGCCCAAAATATTGCAAACAACCATCCCTTTAAGTCTGAGCGAAGAAAACGAAACGCAAACATCCCTACTAAAAAGTATGGCACAATCGCAGTTAATGAAATCCAAAAGCGTTCCATCCAAATGGTGATGCCGGAAAATATAAATGGCAAACCGCCCACAAACTGTCTGCCGGGGTCTAACAAAACCGCGATATTTTTTTCAGCAGGATAATCATAAATTTCACGTCCAAACATCACTGAAAAATCCCACATGCGATTGCCTTCGGACCATCCCATTGAAAATGGATAATCGGTAACATTGATGAATGATAGCGTTATAACAAATGCGGTGGAAGTTAGTAAAAGAGATATAAGGCAATATTTCCACTCTAGAAGATTAACATTGCTTATTAAAAATGTTAATAGCGTAACGGTCAACGCCCACACGATAACACGGATATATAAATCGCTAAATACCACTCCCCAAACTGTAAATTGAAAAAACAAAATTGGAGCAACAAAAACCAAAACAGCTAGCCCAAAACGGACTATGCCTAGTTTTTCACGAAATGTAATTAATTTCTTTGCAAGGAAGTGAAATGTTTCTGCTCGCCTTAAGACTCTTACAATCATTATAAGAAATGCCACACAAAACAGAATAAAACCAAGTAATCCGATTCCCCATTTTGGGGAATACAGGTTGAGTAATGTGCCTGTGCCAGAAGAAACTTTTTCAAACCCTAAAATAGCCATTAAGAATATATAAGTAGCAGATATAAGTATCAATATTTTTATAAAATTGTTTTTCATGCAGTTTTCCTAGACTTATTTATTACTTGTTCAAAAAATAATAAGCGCTCTCTCTCTTTTACTTCTTGATTAAGGTGAGCAATCAAAGTATTGTCTACCCGTCGCCCACGCATTCGGTAAGCAAAATCACGAATAATGTTAGCATGAGTTTGGATATTATTTTCGGTATTTTGGATTTTCAAAAGAAAATCTGATTCTAAGTAATGCAAATCAGTATCATGATAAGGGAGAATCATCGGCAATCCCAACGCAAGACATTCACGAGTCTTCAAAGGTGAAGATTCATTCAACTGAATACGATGTAATGCTAACGAGCCAATTGCGCAATCCATATTAGCTAGCACTTTTTTATAATCTACTGTTGATAAATAACCATGTAAATGCAGATTTTTAGGAATATCCGTTTCAGGCTTCAAATGGCTATAACCAATAATATGAATTTCTACATCTGGGCAGGCGCGCGCAAATGCAGGCAACTTATCTACACCTTGCCAAATTGAATCGGGTGAGCCAATAAATGCGATCTGCGGCTTTTCATTTGCAGGCGCGGCTAAAGGCTGAATGTTCTTCATATTTATGCCATCACCAATCACAACAGTCGGCTTCTGGTATTTTACATTGAAAGGAGCCTTTGCCAACTCATTGGAAAGGCAAACCAACCCACTCGTATTACGAATTAAGATACCGCGTGTGATACGGTTATACAAACCATATAAAACACCTAACCCACCATGTTGACTTAAGTCGTTGGTTGTAATTTCTTCTACTAATGGGGCAATCTCTGCTAGGCGATGTACTGGATACACATACATACCATAACGGATATAAATTAAGTCTGGATGAAAAGCCCGTACAGCATCTAACAAAGGATAAATTGCTGAAATCCGCTTCAACTCACTGACGAATTTGCCTGATTCTGTATAGTAAACAATTTCTCCAGGGACAAGGGCCGACTCGTCCAAGCGCTTAGCGGCGTGCATGAAAAACTTAACCTCATGCCCATAATCTTTCCAAGCAGATATTTGACTTTGAATTTTCTTCCCTACGCCACTATTTAATGTGCGTAACCAGTGTAAACTGACATAAGCAATTCTCATAATGATTTGATGCGAAAAATAAAATCTTCAAAATTTGTTTTAGCATGATATCGTTTACGCCATATAGATAAGCTACCTTGGCGCTTAAGCGATGCTTGCTCAGGATTATCTATTGCTTGAAACATAGTTTCTGCAATTTCTTTTGGTGATGGGTTCGCAGAAAGTAACCACCCGTTTTCTTTACTTACAATTTCCTGATTCCCCCCTACTGCAGTTGCAATAATTGGAATTCCACAACTGATAGCCTCCATAATAGCAACTGGTGTACCTTCTGAAGCACTGACATTGAAAAACACATCGACTGGACTGTTTTGATAAAAATTCATTAAGGCTTGGTTTGATTCGTAGCCCGGAAAATAAGCTCGTGCATTTTGGGGTAAGTTTTCATTTGCATAAGTTTGTAACACTTCGCGTGTATTGCCATTTCCAAAGTGATGCCATATAAATTGTTGCTCCGGGCGCATTTTGGCAGCGAGATAAAGAGCATCTAATAACAGATTTACACGTTTAACTGGAACCAATAATGAACAAGAAACCATACGAAATACATTATCAGAAGAAGGATTGGTTATAAAACCAGATTCTGCCACACCAAGGCGTGCAGTCTCAAATTTTGTTTTGAATTGCGGATATTGATTCACTAGATAATTTGTGCCGATTTCAGAATCGGGAAAGAGAAAATCTATCATCTCAAAAGCTTCATTTCGCAATGGTAAATAAGCAGGGGAATATCTTTCAGGATATAAGTCGTACCCATGGGCACGTGAGACAAGTTTCAAATCCGGGAAGAGGCGCTTGGTCATTCCAATTCCAAAGGCAGGTTGGTCAAACCAATATGTATAAAAAATTGTTTCTTTTGGATTAATTCTTCTTTCATTTATCCATTGCACAAGCCAATGTTGGGTAAGATAAGCTCCTCCTAAAAAGGTAATTAGATGAAAGAGAGAAGAAGGACTGAACAACAACCACAATTGACGGGATATTTCTCGATAGAAAAATGGTGAAAAAACAAGTTGCGGAATTACAAAGGCTTTTATAGGGTTTTCAAGAAATTTAGCATATGTTTTTTCAACTGAAACATTCCGTGGAAGCGAAATGATTTTTCCTGTATCAGTGCGTGGAATCAAAATTACATGTTCAAATGTTTTTGAAAGATATTGAATTTCTTCTTTTAGGAAAGTTTGCTCATTAGAGCCTTCAAAGGGATAATGTGAGGTAAATAAGACTAAATTCATAAACTATTACGAACCTTAATGACACGAGCAGGATTACCTGCACAAATCGCAAAGGCAGGGACATCATGCGTAACTACAGAACCTGCACCAACAATTGCGCCATTACCTATAGTGATGCCAGGCAAAATGATAGTACGAGCGCCAATCCAAACATCATCTCCAATCACAACTGGCGGCGCATCTTTTGCGCCTTGTAAGCGCATAGGAATTTGTAAGTTTTCAAATTCATGA
>JAEURF010000137.1 GCA_016789205.1 Anaerolineales bacterium | reverse complement strand
CCAAAATCCGTTGTGATTGTGGGTGCAGGCGCAATTGGCGTAGAGTTTGCAACGATTTGGAATTCATATGGTGTGGATGTAACGATTGTTGAATTACTTCCAAGAGTTCTTCCACGTGAAGATGAAGAAATCAGTAAAGAGTTAACCAAAGAATTAACTAAAGCAGGAATCAAAATTAAAACAGGCGTTAAATTTGAAAGCATTGTCGCATCTGGCAAAACTGTCAAAGTGAAGTTGCCTGATGAAACGCTGGAAGTGGAACAGGCGTTGATAGCAACTTCGTTCACGCCGAACAGCAAAAACTTAGGTCTCGAAGCGGCTGGAGTCAAAGTTAGTGAACGTGGCTTTATCGAAATCAATGAAAAAATGCAAACGAATGTTCCCAACATTTGGGCAATCGGTGATGTCACTGGAAAATTAATGCTCGCACACGTTGGCTCTGCGATGGGCATTGTCTGTGCAGAAAATATTGCTGGCGCAGAAACAATTACATTAGATTATGACATGATGCCACGTGCGACGTATTGTCATCCGCAAGTCGCTTCATTCGGATATACAGAGGCTCAAGCGCGTGAAAAGGGATTTAACATCAAAGTGGGTCGTTTCCCCTTCCAAGCCAATGGCAAAGCGCTGGGACTTGGCGATTATGCTGGCTTTGTAAAAATTATCATGGATGAAAAATATGGCGAGATTCTCGGCGCGCACATGATTGGTCCAGAAGTGACTGAGTTATTACCAGAACTCACACTTGCGCGCATGATGGAACTCACACCACATGAAATTGCGAGAAACGTCCATGCGCACCCAACCTTGTCAGAGACATTGATGGAAGCGGCGCATGGCGCAGATGGTCAGCCGATACATATTTAGAAAATGTAGATAGGTAAACAAGTAATAATAAAAACTCCGAAGTCTTTGAGACTTCGGAGTTTTTTATTAAGGCGCAGAAAGTGGAAATTCAGCTTTACATGTAAAACCAACAGGTGCTTGAGGTTCTGAATAATTATATTCATCTAAATAAAGTGTTTCGTTAATTCCAGAACCTATGATGATGTAAATATCTAAAATCGTTGTATCGGTTGAAGTAGAGCCTTGTCTTTCATAAGAAAGATTTTCACCATTGGGACCTAATAAGTTATCTAAATATGCCCTTTCACGGGAAGGACCATCAAAAGCGCCACCACCTACTTTGATTGGATTTTCTTCGGTGTAACCATAGGTTGAGTCGGTAGATATGATACAAGAGCCATTTGAGTTTACAAATTTAATGCTTTCAATCAATTCATCAAATACAAACTGGTGTTTATTTTCCCAAAGGTCTTCACCATAGGTGGTATCTGTCGTTGCAAGCCCGAATACAAACGAATCAGAAGTATTTAATACGGCGATGGCTTTGCCTTCTACTGGTATTCCATTTCCTAATTCTCCAACAATGTTAACCACAATGCCTTCAAATCCATCTACAATAATTTTTTCAGATTGAGATTTTTCAAAATTGGCACCCCGCGCCTCTAAACTACCGAGATAGTCATTAATAATTTCATCTAGTGAGAGCGAGCCACCATTATCACCAGCAAAAGAAATAAATAAACTTCGCTCTTCATTTGCAATAACCACGATGTTTCCCCGAACTTCATAAAGATAGGGATAAGGAATAGAAATTGTAAAATTTTCTACAACCTCAAAAAAAGTCATATCTCCAAAATCAATTTCAGGGATTGAAGTTGGCTGTGCAGTATTTGTTGGCACAGGCGTTGAAGTAAATGTCGGTTGTGGGGTTGGAGTCGGTTCGGGTGTAGAAAAAACTCCACACGCGAGTTGCAGGCATAAAACAAGAATCGAAGCGATTTTTTTAGTCACGGTATCCTCCTAGAATTAAAGTCAAATTTTCATCATTTTACTTGATAGTGTGTTCGTGGTAAAACCAAAATTGTCTAGTCAACTTGAAAAATATGGTATTGTGTGCTATTAACAATGTACACAAATTCAACTTAAGGTTAAACAAATGCACAGAGAACGGGTTTCAGAAAATGTTTATTGGTTTCAAAGTGAAGTATATGCGCAGGTAACGGCGGGCGTGATTGTCGGTCCGCAATGGGCAGTGGTGATTGACACGCTAGCGCTACCCGAAGAAACGCTCACCATGCGTGAGTTTATTGAGCATGAATTAGGCGTGCAAGTTCGTTATGTGATTAACACCCATTATCACGCCGACCATTCTTGGGGTAATTGTTTCTTTCCCGGCGCAATTGTGATTGGTCATTCAAAATGTCGCGAACTTTTAATCGAAGAAGGCATTCCTTCTTTAGAGGCATCGCAAAAACAGAATCAAAGCTTACGCCAAGTGAAGATTATCCCGCCGCATGAGACCTTTAGCTCCGGTGAAATGACGCTTCGAGTCGGGAAGAAAAACCTGATTCTGTTCCCTTCATTTGGTCATAGCTTCGACGGCATTTCTGTATTGGTCGAAGAAGACCGCGTGCTTTTTGCCGGTGACGCGTTTATGCCACTCCCCTACATTGTAGATGGGGATATTGACGATATGTTGGCTTCGATTAAAAAAACAGGCAAAATGGGTTTAGAAAATATCATTCAAGGTCACGGCGATATTATCTTACGCGGTGAAATTGATGCGGCAATTAAAGAAAATTTGAACTACTTGAGCAATATCAAAAAAGCGGTTAAGTCTGTGGCGAAGCGCAAAAATGCGACAGAATTGATCGAAGAAATTACAATTGAAGAATGTGGAAAAAGCCGGGTCTATCTCGGCGGCTTAGCAGAAACATTACATCGGCGCAATTTACGAGCCTTATTAACACAATTTACTGATAACTAATTAATTTTATATCTTAAGTTCGAATAATAATTTTTTGTTCCGCAAAAGTGCGCTGGAAGGCGCACTTTTGCCAAGAAAGGGTACTCATGACTAAAACCAAATCACGCAAAGCGGTTGAAAGATTAATCAGTCCGATTCAAAAATTTATAAAACAAGAAGCATCAGGCGGTATTGTTTTACTCGCTTGTATGGTCATTGCTTTAATTTGGGCAAATTCGCAATATGCAAGTGGATATTTTGACTTATGGAATAAAACCATACTGACCATTGGAGTTGAAGGCTTACTCATTATTTCAAAACCACTATTGCTTTGGATTAATGACGGGCTGATGGCAATTTTCTTTTTCGTTGTCGGTTTAGAAATTAAACGTGAATTATTGATGGGCGAACTGCGCACAGCAAAAAAAGCAATTATCCCATTTGCCGCCGCACTAGGCGGAATGATTCTACCCGCCGCAATTTATATGGCATTTAACGTTGGAAAAGAAGGCTTTAGCGGTTGGGGCATTCCCATGGCAACTGACATCGCCTTCGCACTTGGTGTGCTGGCGTTATTAGGTAAACGTGCGCCACTTTCTTTGAAAATTTTCTTAACTGCACTCGCCATCGTAGATGACCTCGGTGCAGTTTTGGTAATTGCTATTTTCTACACCTCAGATATTTTATGGGTTTGGCTTGGCATTGCCGCCGTGTTCTTCCTCATCTTGCTTGCGCTCAATGTACTAGGATTTCGCCATCCCCTTCTGTATGCTTTGATTGGAATTGGTCTCTGGGTCGCATTTCTCAAATCTGGTGTACATGCCACAATTGCTGGCGTTTTACTCGCACTCACCATCCCTGCCTACTCAAAAATCAATGAAGACGAATTCATTGAACAAAGCCGCGATCTCATAGATAAATTTGAAAAACAAAGCAAAGGCAAAGCACTTAACCTAACCCAGCAATCTATCATCGGTAACATTGAAAAAGCAGTTGAAGCGGCACAATCCCCATTGCAAAGACTCGAACATAGTTTACATCCTTATGTTAGCTTTATCATCATGCCAATCTTCGCACTTGCAAATGCTGGCGTATCTTTATCGGGCAACGTATCGGAAATCATTACCAACCCCATCACACTTGGAATTGTTCTTGGCTTGTTCATAGGCAAACAAGCTGGAATTTTTTCATTCGTTTACATCGCAGTCAAAAGCGGTTGGGCGGAACTTCCGCAAAACGTTATATGGAAACAAATTTGGGGCGTCAGTATGCTTGCAGGCATTGGCTTTACCATGTCGCTCTTTATTGCTGGACTCGCATTTTCAGATGAAGGACTCTTAACTTCTGCCAAATTCGGCATTCTGCTCGCCTCTTTTATATCAGGTATAGCTGGATACTTGTTCTTACGCTTCACCAAACCCGAAGCAAAAGAACAAAAAGAACAAGCCGATTAATTTCCATCGCATGCTTTCAAATATAAATGTCACCAAATACAAATTTACAATTGGGGCTTCCACCCTTTCAACAAGGTGGCTTAGACTCGCTCTGCGGCTTATATAGCATCATCAACGCAGAGCGATTCGTCAATCATTCTACAGACGAAGAATCACAACAATTGTTCAATGGGCTGATTCACTATCTGGCTCGGCGTGGCTTGCTGAGCAAATTTCTAATTGATGGAATCATCCACACTGAAATGCTCGTGATTCTAAAAAGAGTCGTAGGCAAAAAACGCATCTCCAATGTGCGCATTCCATTTCGTGGCGTGCCAAATCCCGACCTAACCACCTTCTGGAAATCCATGCAATATTTTCTAGACGGCACGCCCGGGCGCGCCATCATCCTTGGCTTGCAAGGCTATCACGACCACTGGACCGTGATAGAAAAAATCACCAACCGTTCGATATTGTTATACGATTCATCACGCATTCAACGCTTACCTCGTTCGCGTTGCACCACCGTCTATGCCACGTGGCAAAGAAAGCACCTACTCCTCCCCGCCCAAACCTATTTTCTTTCTAATGAGGTTTTGGATGTTAGTCAATATGATACGTAGCAAGACTGAACTGCCCCCTATGTGTTAGACAAAAAAAGAAAGACCTTATGCGTCAAAAGACAGACACCTGAGTTCAAAAGGT
>JAEURF010000136.1 GCA_016789205.1 Anaerolineales bacterium | reverse complement strand
AATACGGAAACCATGGTCACACCACCGAGCAAACCAAATGGATTCAACAATGTAAACAAGTTGCCCGTGTACATCATATCTGCATTGATGGGCACACCACGTGCTAAGTTTGAAAATGCAGTACCGAGCAATAAGGCGCACATAAATGAACCGATGGCAATCATCCAATCAAAAGTATGTCGCCATTTTGGATTTGCATCTTTGGAACGATATTCAAATGAAATTCCGCGAATGATTAATCCAACAACTAACAAGAACAATGCGAGATAAAATCCGCTGAACATGGTTGCATACCAATGTGGGAATGCCGCAAATGTTGCACCACCTGCTGTAAGAAGCCAAACTTCATTGCCATCCCAAGTAGAACCAATTGTATTAATGATGGCGCGGCGTTCTTCATCTTTTTTTCCAAGAAAGGGCAATAACATGCCAACACCAAAATCAAAACCTTCAAGGATGAAGAAACCAATCCAAAGTACAGCAATCAAAATAAACCAAAGAGTTTGTAAAAATTCGTAAGACATATCTTCCTCCGTATCAATCTTGTGAACCGACTAATGTCGGCGCAACATCTACTGATTCGTGCAAAGCGGCATCAGGACCAGCAACGATATATTTTTTCATCAAATACACCATTGCAACAGCCAATGCGCCATAAACTACTGTATAACCGATTAATGAAATCCATAAATCAACCACAGTCAGGTTTGGCGAAACAGCATCTTCTACTTTCAATAAGCCTTGCACAATCCATGGTTGGCGACCCATTTCAGTCAATATCCATCCGCTAGAGTTGGCGAGATATGGCAATGCAATTACCCATGGCACCCATTTCATCCATTTAGCATTTTCATATTTTCCGCGTGTTGCCAGCAAGAATAAAAATGACAAACCCATCATAATGAACCCAATTGTCATCATAATGCGGAATGACCAATACGTGAAAACGATAAGTGGGATGTAATCTCCGGGACCATACAACGCCTCATACTCTGCTTGGATGTCATCCACGCCTCGGACTTCACAGGTGAAGTTGTTACATGCTAGGAAGCTTAATACTGCGGGGACGCGCCACGACCAAACCTCTTGCTTGCCTGTTAAATCTCCAATGGTGATAATTGAAAATGGAGCGGGAGCGGAAGTGTCATAATGGGCTTCAATTGCAGCAAATTTCATTGGTTGCGTTTCATACATGTATTGACCATTGGTGTGACCACCAAAGAAAACCAATGTGCTGGCAATTAATCCGACTATGGTTGCTGTTTGGAATGAAGTCTTGAACAAACTCACATTTTGTTTTCTAAAAATATGATAAGCACTGACACCGATAATCAAGAAACTTGCAGTGGCTAAACCAGCCGCAATCGTATGCCAGAAAAATAACCAACCTTTTGGGTTCGTGACCAATGCGAAGAAATCTACCAATTCAGCACGTCCATTGACTTCGTTAATCACGTAGCCAACGGGGTGTTGCATCCAACCGTTGGCGAGCAATATCCAAAGGGCAGATAAATTTGAACCAATAGCAACCAGCCAGATGGAGGCAAGATGCGCTTTTTCTGGAATTTTGGTCTCACCGAAAATCCAAATCCCAATAAAAGTGGATTCCATGAAAAATGCCATCAAGGCTTCAATCGCAAGCGGCGCGCCGAAAATATCGCCGACGTAGCGCGAATATTCCGACCAGTTCATGCCGAATTGAAACTCTTGCACAATGCCTGTGACGACACCGATGGCAAAGTTGATGAGGAAAAGTTTTCCCCAAAATTTTGCCATTTTGCGAAATTCCTCATCGCGAGTTTGGTAGTAACGGGTTTGGAAGTAAGCCACAAACCATGAAAGCCCCAAGGTGAGCGGAACAAAAAGAAAATGATACACAGTTGTCAAACCAAATTGCAGTCGTGAAAGGGTGATTGGATCCATACATTAAATCTCCTTTGTGATATTTTTCACTAACTTGTGAAAATTGTAACAATTTGGATATATTTTGTCAAGACTCTTTGTTTATCACAACACAAATAACTTCCTACGGTTTCTTCTCACTCAAAAATTTTGCGGTGATATAATCATCAAAATTTAATTTAAAGGAAATTCAATTATGGATATTAATCCAGTTATTTTCAGTTTCAAATTATTTACTTGGAATGTCACCCTCACATGGTACGGCTTGATTGTGATGACCGGTGTATTAATCGGCGCTTGGTTTGCAGAGCGTGAAGTCCGCCGACGTGGTGAAAATGGTGAAGTGCTTTTAGATGCAATGGTCTGGGCAGTTATCACCGGCATTATCGGCGCGAGATTATGGTATGTAGCCAATGCAACTTTAGGCGGAAATAATTCTTTTATGCAAGACCCAATCTCCATTATCCGTCCACCGATTGCCGGATTGCATTTCTTTGGCGGCTTATTGTTTGGCGGGCTTGCTCTTGCGATTTTCCTCAAACGCAATGGTTATGATGTTTTATTATTTTTAGATGCCGTTGCCCCAGTCGCTTTATTGGGTCAGGCATTTGGCAGATTAGGAAATTTCATCAATCAGGAATTATATGGTCCACCGACGAATCTCCCGTGGGGCATTCCCATCAGTGCAGACCATCGCCTCGCTCAATTCGCAGATCTGACTCAGTACCCTGTAGCCACTACTCGCTTCCACCCAACTTTCGCCTACGAAATGATTCTCAATGTTTTGGCTTTTCTTTTTATCATTTGGTTTGTACGCCGTGATGGCGACGAAAACGAAAAACCCGGCACAGCTTTTAGTCTGTGGTTAATTCTCGCTGGATTTATTCGCGTCTTCATTGAATTCTTCCGCCCTGACCAACCTCGCATTGGTGACACATTTGTTTCTTATACAATGGTGGTTGCTTTCTTAATGGGTGTGGCAGGTGTGATTTTATTTTTAGCCCGAAACGGTACGCTTAATTTTGCTTTTGCTGAAAATTGGGCAGAAAAATATCAAGTCAAGAAAGTAGAGAAGAAGAGTTCCCCTTCTCGCGCAAAAACATTTGTTGAAGATACATCTGACATGGATGACCAAACAGTCATTGACTCACCGAAGCGAAAAACGGCTTCCAAATCCAAAACACCTGCAAAGAAAACGACGGTGAAGAAAACAACTACAAAGCGAAAGACGACGAAGTAGATAAGTAGACAGGTACACAAGTCAATAAGTTAAATGAAAACAGGTAGATGATTTATCTACCTGTTTTCTTGTCTACCTTTACATATCCAATTCAATTTGTTTGACCGGCACTAAATCTTCTCTGGTTTCAAATTCAAAGCGTTCAAAAATATCGGCATACGTTTCTATAATTTGTTCGCGCGTGAAGCCCATTTCTTCAAGTGAGTAATTGTGGTCGCTTTTGAAAGCGAGCGTTTCTTTAACGGCTTGGTCAATGATGATGGGCAGACCGGGTTTATCTGGATATCCGAATTGTTCGTAAAAGTTGCGAATGACCATTTCTGGGCGTTGAATCAAATCGTCATATTTCATCACCAAGTGTCTGGGAGAAGGATGCGTATCCAAAAACTTGAGTGGGTGACGATACCAATGCTGGGTCATATCCACAATTTCATCAATATAAAAATATCCATCACCGGGGTCTGTGAATTGACGGCGTGCGTAATTAATCCATGAAATGGTCGAAGGCAACATATCCAAAGGATTGCGCGCGAGATAAATAATGCGTGCATCCGGAAAAAATTCACTCAATGTTTCAATCTTGGCACTGAATGCCGGGTTTTTTGCCACGAAATATTTTTTACCGCCATTGGCATACAAATGCCTTTGCAACATAGATTTATAAAATGTCATTATCCGTTTTTTATGTGCAGGGCTAAGGGCTTCATCAAAATGTTGATAATTTGGGAACTCATCCATAAACGGGAAGAGGAACATCACAAAATATCCATCCCAAATATGTAAATGGATATTCTCATCTTCTTCGGGTTGGAAGAATGAAATTGGATGAATTTTGATTTTTCCCAATGTGGCTTTATCAAAGGCATACAACCATGTATGTAATGTGTTGTTCAAAAACTTTTTATCAAGCCGTGAAATTAGTTGCGTAATTTTCTTTTGCGTTACAGATGGCGTTAAATAAATATCCCACGTGGTTAAACTTGTGAAGGTTTCTGAATCGCGTGAAAGCAAACGATGCAAAAATGTTGAGCCACTACGTAAATTGCCCAAAATAAACAATGGCTTTTCAATCACATAGTTTTTATAAGCAGGGAATAAAATATCATCTAGCCAAAAGAAAAACCAATGCATAATCATGCCGAGGGGCCAGACGGTGTAAAAAAGAATTAGAAAAAAAAGTCGTTTTCGAGTGAGGCGGGCGGTGGTGTTTTTGTTATCAAAAAATGAACGATAGAATGTTCGCCAAAAAAGCCGAAAGTTATATCTCATCCAGAGCGGGATCCTTAAAGGTGAATACGTGCATTGGCTATTCTATCAGTAAATGAAAAATAGCGGAGCGCGGACTTAAGTCCGCATTCCGAACCGCCTCTCTCTTAAGGCAGGCTTGATTCTGTTTCCTATAACTTGGAGACTGCTTCGGCAAAACCAAATACGCCTCGCAGTGACATCATCCATGATGTAAAATTCATTTGATAGACGGAGGCACACATGAGCAAAGACTTGTTAACCTATAAAGCAACACAAGATTACTTAACATCACTTGTTCCACCGCGAGAAAAAGAAATGCAAGAGATGGAAGCCTACGCGGAGAAAAATAATTTCCCAATTATCGGTGCAACTTGCGGATATTACATTTATCAATTAGCACGCATGATAAACGCCAAATCCATTTTTGAACTCGGTTCTGGGTATGGATATTCAACCGCTTGGTTTGCCAAAGCCTTAAGGGAAAATGGTGGCGGTGTTGTGCATCACACCGTGTGGGATGAGAATCTGTCGCAGATGGCGAAACAACATTTGGTCAAGTTAGGAAGCGATGATTTGGTCAAGTTTCACATGTCAGAAGCAGTCGAAGCCTTGAA
>JAEURF010000135.1:3936-5011 GCA_016789205.1 Anaerolineales bacterium | reverse complement strand
AAACCTACGGCGATTCAAAGTGGAAGTTAATGCGTCGGTGTAGGCAGTCTGTTGAACCGAGTCAAAGAGGCGGGCGTTTTCAATCGCAATTGCGGCATGAGAGGCAAGTACTTCAAGCAAATATTGGTCATCATGGGTGTACGCATCTTGTTGATAGGATTGGGCTGAAATCATGCCATAAATTTCACCATGCAACATCATAGGTACCGCAATGATTGATTCGGTCGGGTCATCATCCACATGGCTACCGTAAAATTCAAATTGAATACTGCTGTTATCCATTTCGCGGACACTGTTAAACAAAATCGGTTTTTTTGCGCGGACAATTTCACCTGCTAAGCCATGGTCGGCATAATATTTTTCTGTGAAAATGCGCCTACCCGGATGTTCAATTGCGAAGATGGGTATGATTTCGTTGGTGCGCGGGTCGTATCCATCAACAACAAAATCATCACAGGACATAACCTTGATTACGGTTTCATAAACAACTTGGCAAACCCGTTCAACATCTAAACTGGCGTTGATGTCGCTTACTGCTTGGTGTAACACTTTTAATCGTTCAACCAAATCTGTAAGAGCTTCTTGTGCCCAAATTCGTTCTAATGCACCTGCGCAATGACTAGCTAAATTTTTAAGTAAATCTAATTGGTCATTCTTATAAGCATGGGCTTGATAACTTTGAATCGAAAGCACGCCGATGGTTCTTAAGCCGCTAATGACCGGCACAAATAATTGTGATAATGTGCGTTGCTTTTGATTGCCAAAAGATAAAGCTGGGTCAATTTCAAAATGGGCGTGATACAAAGAGAGAAAACCACCTTGTTGAATAGCTTTGAGCATATTTTCACTTGGCTTTTCTGGGGCGGCGCCTTTTTGAATGATTCGCTCGCCATCAATCGTATCTATGGTTAATAAGGGACGTGGACGTTTTGCTTTTTGAGGGTCATATAAAATTAAATAGCAGGCATCCCAGCCAATCAGTTGGTCGGCGGTATCAAGGATAATCCGCGCGGCAGTTTCGGCATGTGTGGTGCCTGCTAGGTCTTTGCCTAAACTGGCGAACAGGTTAATTTCA
>JAEURF010000135.1:0-3735 GCA_016789205.1 Anaerolineales bacterium | reverse complement strand
CGTCATTAAAGAATCCCCACACTTTGCGAACGCCGATAGAACCAGTTAATATCGCAAATATCAATGCGATGCCAGGTCCTAAAACGCAGATTTGAAATGTATCTTGTAAATCAAGTGCAAATGAAACCAGAATTGAAGCGACACACGAAAGCAAAAGACAAAGAAAGAAAATTAGATTTAATATCAAACCAAGTCGTTTGGCTTTGTTAACATGTTCACGGCAGTATGGCACATCAAAAGTCAACTTGAAATGTTGACGATAATATTGCGTGCCTGTTGAACGAGAGGCAATCACAGGTACAGTGAACTCATGTGGCTTGCCACAATAAACACACTTTTGCGGGAATTGTACATCTGCTTTGTTATTGATAATTGGGATTGTAAAACTAAACATTTAACTTCTTTGCCTCAGCGCTTCATAGACTAGTAAAGCCGTTGCAATTGAAACATTCAATGAGTTGATTTTTCCGAGCATTGGGATTTGCACTTTGACATCGGCGTGTTGCATCCAAAAATCAGTTAATCCTTTATCTTCTGTGCCAACGGCAATGGCGATGGATTCTTGCATATCTACATTGGAATAAACTTCATCCGCAGATGGCGTGGCGGCTAAAACGCGCATCTTACTTGATTTCAACCAGGCAAGCGCGTTAGCAGACTCTACTTCCACAACTGGGAGCGCAAAGACCGCTCCCCTGCTGGCGCGAATCACATTCGGATTCCAAATATCCACACGCGGATCACAGACGAGGACTGCATCTACGCGTGCCGCATCTGCTGTGCGTAGGATTGCGCCTAAGTTGCCGGGCTTTTCAATTGATTGCGCCACAATCACTAATGCAGGATTCGATAATTTGATTTTATCTAATGAAGTTTTTGGCGTGGGGAAAATTCCAAGCCAACCATCTGGGTTATCACGATAGGATATTTTTTCAAAGACGTTTTGGCTGACGGTGAAGGTTTCGACAGGCTCAACCCAGCGTGTTTCAGCGGAGGTGAATGTCAAAGGTTTGCTGGCAAGTTCAGGTGCGGTCAGAAGCGTTTGTGGAATTAGTCCGCAACTGAAGGCAAGCATTAATTCATCATAGCCTTCGACGAGAATCAAATCATCTTTTTGTCTTTGACGTTTGTCTTCGCGAAGTTTGACGATATGTTTTATTTTTGGGTTTTGAGGGCTGGTAATATCAAGTGACATTGGACGGTAGCCGTGGACGATAGACCGTTTCACCGTCTACGGTCTACCGTCTATCGTCTTATTATTTTACCAACAATAAACACGCGGCTTGATGTGTTTTGCTCAAGGTTACCATAGGCGGGTCTGAGGCTTTGCATGATTCAATGGCAACCGGGCAACGCGGGTGAAAACGACAGCCTGATGGAATATTAATCGGGTTGGGCGTTTCGCCTTTGAGAATAATTCTTTCATGCCTCAAACGCGGATTTGGAACTGGGATAACCGAAATCAATGCTTTGGTGTATGGATGTTGTGGGTTTTCTAAAACTTCAAGCATCGTGCCAATTTCAACAATGCGCCCAAGATACATGACGGCGACTCGATCCGCAAAGAAACCGACTGAGCCTAAATCATGTGTAATGAAGATAACTGCAATTTGGCGGGTGATACGAAGTTCTGCTAGCAAGTTGATAACTTCGGCACGGATTGAAACATCAAGCATCGAAACGGGTTCATCCGCTAAGATGATTTCAGGTTCAAGCACCAATGCCGCCGCAATTACAACGCGTTGGCGTTGTCCGCCGGAAAGTTCATGTGGAAAACGCTGTAGATATACATCGGCTGGTTTCAAGCCAGCATCTTCCATCGCCTTTTGAACGCGTTCTTTGCGGTCTGGGACGTTGGCAAAACCATGCACAATTAATGGCTCAGTGACAATTTCTTCAATGGTTTGGGTGGGGTTTAATGATTCATACGGGTCTTGAAAAACCATTTGAATTTTTCTGCGCAGGTCTTTGCGTTGATGGTCATTCAAATGCGTAATGTCACGTCCTTCAAATTTAACTGAACCGCCTGTTGGGTCTTCAAGCCCCATCAGTAGCAATGCCAAAGTTGATTTACCGCATCCGCTTTCACCTACTAAGGCAATCACTTCACTGCGCCGAAGTGTAAAATCAACGCCATCTACGGCATGTACTTTTTGCACGTCGCGTGAAAATAAGGCAGGTCCGCCTGCATCAAAATGTTTTTTTAATCCATGTACTTCAAGGAAATTTTCTATGCTCATTTCATACCCTCAACGAGGTGGCAACTAGCAATCTGATTGTTATCCCCAATCAGATGTAAAGCTGGTTGCTCTTTATGACAACGGTCAAATACAGCCGGGCAACGCGGTGCAAAGCGACAACCTGCGGGCAGGTCATCTAAACGTGGCGGGTAACCTGGAATAGATGAAAGTTTTTTCTTGGGTTTGGTCAAATCAGGGAAGGCTTTCAATAATTCTTGTGTATATGGATGTTTAGCATTGTTATAGATGACATCTACATCAGCATATTCAGCAGTCACGCCGCCATACATCACTAAGACTTTGTCACATAACTCGGCGACAATGCCTAAGTCATGAGTGACAAAGACAACTGCTAAGCCAAGTCGTTTGCGTAAGTTATCTAACAACTCAAGAATTTGTGCTTGAATCATCACATCTAAAGCAGTGGTTGGTTCGTCAGCAATAATCACTTTTGGGTCACAAGCCAGTGCCATGGCAATCATTGCGCGTTGCCGCATCCCGCCCGAATATTGATGTGCAAAATGGTCGCGTTGGTCTGCCGCAATGCCGACCAAATCAAGCAACTCGGTGACCCGTGCAGGGATTTTGTCACGTGGAAATTCTGGCGTATGTCGAATTATTGCTTCAGCAATCTGGCTACTAATTGTGCGGACTGGGTTAAGTGCGTTCATTGCGCCTTGAAAGACAATTGAAATTTCACTCCAACGAATTTCATTTAATTCTTCTTCGGTAAGAGCAGTTAAATCTTTGCCCATAAAAAAGACTTTGCCATTCACAATTTGCCCAGCAGAAGGTAATAATCTTAATAACGCCAACATCAGGGTCGTCTTACCACATCCGCTCTCACCCACCAGCCCAAGCAGTTCACCCTCTTTCAATGTAAAGCTGACATCTTCGACAGCCTTAGCAGGTGGCTTACCTTCATTTACATAATGGATTGATAAATTTTGGACTTCAATTAGCGCGTTTGGATAGAGAGGCTTGATTAACGCATCTTTACTAAGGGACGGCTTGCTCAACATGAGATGATGTGTATCTAGCCTCGGGTTGAGCACTTGCTCTAAACCTTGACCTAACAACGTAAGCCCTAATACCACCCAAACAATGCCAAAGCCCGGGAAGAACAATGCCCACCATGCCCCAGATGATGTTGCTCCGCGCCCAAAGGCGAAATTTAACATTTGCCCCCATGAGAGAGTCGTCGGGTCACCTAAGCCGATGAATGACAAAGCGCTTTCATTTAATATGGCTAACGAAATTACTAACACAGCTTGCACAACCAGAATTGGCATAACCAGTGGCAGAATGTGTCGCGCGACAATATGTGCTTTGCCCGCACCAATTGCCCGCGCGCGTAAGACAAATTTTTTGGATTTGACCGCCAACGTTTGCGAACGGACGACGCGCGCGGTTGTCGTCCAACCTAATAAGCCGATGACAAAGATAATGTTGAAGAGCGATGGTTTGGTGAGTGCTACAATCACAACGATTAATG
>JAEURF010000134.1 GCA_016789205.1 Anaerolineales bacterium | reverse complement strand
CGCATCTACTTTGCAGATTTCTTCTAATGCAAGCACATAAGCCAGTGAGTCCATGCCTGCGCCGCCATATTGCTCTGATACTTCAATGCCCATGAATCCAAGTTCGCCCATTTTCTTGATAGTTTCGGATGGAAATTCTCCGCTTTCGTCAAACTCTGCCGCGATGGGTGCAATTTCTTTTTGTGCAAAATCACGCGCCGCATCTCGAAGCATTTTGTGTTCGTTTGTCAGCGGGTAGATGGGTAGTTCGGTCATTAATCTTTTCTCCAAATTTTTTTTGAATTATACCCTGTGCATGTGGATGGAGAAAATTTGTCTATATGTGGATTCGGTTGACGCGGTTTGCGCAGGTTAAACCGTAGGGTGAAGCGTATGTCGTAATCGGAAATCTATATTTGACTTCCGTTTTTCATTCTATGATAATTGTCGAATCGCATCTATTATTTCCTGCGGGTGTATATCTTATTACCTGAAAGGAGGTGGCAGTGGGGCTGAAAGAAACAGGATGGTTGGTCTGAACAGTTTGTACAATTTAATAAGGAGAATGAGATGAAAAAGTTTACGTTCAATTTGATGGTGTTGTTAGTAGTATCAGCTTTTGTTCTCTCTGCCTGTGCTGGCGCAGGTGGTGGTGGCGGCTCTACCGCTTCTGGTGATTTGGAAGGTGCAGTTTCAATTGTTGCTTGGGCGGGCTACATTGAACGCGGAGAGACCGACCCCAATTTTGATTGGGTGACTCAGTTTGAAGCCGAAACGGGTTGTATGGTTTCAGTGAAAACAGCGGCTACTTCAGATGAAATGGTTGCGTTGATGAATGAAGGTGGCTTTGATTTAGTAACCGCTTCTGGTGACGCTTCAAACCGTTTGATTTCAGGTGGGCGCGTTCAAGAAATTGATATTTCCCGCATCCCAAGTTATGAAAAAATTGACCCGCGCTTGCAGAATGCACCGTGGCATACTGTAGATGGCAAACATTATGGCGTGCCGTATTCTTCTGGTCAAAATATTTTGATGTATAACACAGAAGTATTTGGCGATGAACCGCCAACCAGTTGGAATGTGGTCTTTGAAGAAATGACCTTGCCGGATGGTAAATCAAACAAAGGTCGTATTCAAGCCTATGATGGTCCAATCTATGTAGCAGATGCGGCTTTGTATTTGAAAGCCACACGACCTGAACTTGGTATTGATGACCCATACGCTTTAACACGTGACCAATTCAATGCGGCGATTGAACTCCTCCGCCAACAACGTACTTTGATTAACCGCTACTGGCACGATGCCTTCATCCAAATGGATGACTTCACCAATGAAGGTGTTGCGGCATCTGGCTCTTGGCCCTTCCAAGCCAACTTGTTGAAGGCTGGCGGCGCGCCAATTGAAAAGGTTGTTCCAGTAGAAGGTGCAACGGGTTGGGCTGACTCAACGATGTTGCATGTAGATTCTGCTCATCCAAATTGTGCTTACGCTTGGATGGAATGGTCATTGAATCCGAAAGTACAAGGTGACCTCGCCGCTTGGTTCCAAAATGTACCGGTCCGCTTGGATGCTTGTGATAACAACCCCTTGCTCGGACCAGATGGCTGTGTGAACAACGGCTTAAACAACTTTGACCAAATCGTTTGGTGGCGCACACCCACATCCGATTGTGGCAACGGCTCAAAAGATTGTGTCCCTTATCATGAATGGGTCACAAACTACGTCGCAGTCATAGGTGGACGTTAATTAAACAATAAAAGGTTCAAGCCATTTACTGGCTTGAACCTTTTATAATCAAAACATAGTAGGGATACAGCGAGTCAAATTAAAAGTTTGACAAAATATTTTTCGCTGTGTCCCTACACCATAAAAAACAAACGATATAATAAAACCTTATGACAAATCCATCTTCAACCCCAGCGATTCGTTTCAACCAAGTCAGCCGGCATTTTGGCGAAGTGAAAGCAGTAGACCAACTAGACCTTGAAGTGATAGACGGCGAATTTTTTGCAATGCTCGGTCCATCTGGCTCAGGCAAAACAACTTGCTTAAGAATGATTGCAGGGTTTGATAGACCCACCAGCGGCTCCATTTATTTATATGGGCAAGATGTTTCAAACCTGCCACCTTATGAAAGAAGTGTCAATACAGTCTTTCAAGATTACGCATTGTTCCCGCACATGAATGTCGGCGATAATATTGCCTATGGCTTAATGATTAAGAAAGTCCCAAAAGACGAAAGAACCAAGCGCGTAGATGAAATGCTGGACCTTGTGCAACTAAAAGGATTTGCTTTACGCAAACCTTCGCAACTCTCCGGCGGACAAAGACAACGCGTCGCACTTGCGCGAGCCTTAATCAACCACCCCAAAGTTTTGCTACTCGACGAACCGCTCGGCGCATTAGACTTGAAATTGCGTCAGCAAATGCAAGTCGAATTAAAAGCGATTCAAAAACGAGTTGGTATTACATTTATTTTTGTAACGCATGACCAAGAAGAAGCCATCACCATGAGTGACCGCATCGCTGTCTTCAATCAAGGAAAAATTGAACAGATTGGCACCCCAGCCGAAATCTACGAAAGACCCGCTTCTGCATTTGTCGCAGGCTTTGTTGGCACATCCAATCTAGTCAGTGGCGAGGTTGCTAAACGAGTCACAGGCTCTGACCAAACATTTTCCATTCGTCCTGAAAAGATTCATTTAGGCACATCAAACGAAGCAACTCCTGCGGGCATGGTTTCATTGGATGGCGTTGTGCGTGATGTGATTTATTTAGGTTTATACACTCGCTATCTTGTAGAAGTAGCGGGCGGCATTGATTTGGTCGTCGTGGAGCAAAATCTAAAAACAACCTCAATGGATGTGCTTTCTATCAAAGGTCAAAAAGTAAAACTTCATTGGCACAAAGACCACATCAGCCGCGTGGGAGCTTAGCATGTTGACGCGCCTTTCAACATATTTTTATCAACGTCCTCGTTTGGTTTTATTTTTATTCCTTGCGCCACCTTTGCTTTACCTGTTAGTGGTTTATCTTGGTTCATTATTTTTACTTTTGATTAATAGTTTTTATTCGATTGATGATTTCACGGGGTTAATCATTCGTGAATTTACATTAAAGACCTATGCTCAAATTTTTGAACCTGCCAACCGCGAAATATTTGCAAGAACCGCCAGCATGGCATTCGTGGTGACGATTGCTTCTGCGATTATTTCTTTTCCGCTTGCTTATTACATTGCTAAATACGCATCGCCACGATTAAAAACTTGGTTATTAATCGGCGTGACCATTCCACTCTGGTCAAGTTATCTTGTGCGTGTTTACTCTTGGAAATTGATTCTCGCTCAAGAAGGCATTCTCTCTTGGTTTATTCGCTTGTTTGGTTTAGAAGGTGTATTGCAATGGCTATTAAGTTTTGAGGGAATTGGTGGCTCTTCACTGGCACTCTCACCAATTGGAATGTTCATCGTCTTTGTTTACATTTGGCTTCCATATATGATTATTCCGGTACAAACTGCATTAGAGCGTGTACCAAATTCACTCATCGAAGCCTCCGGTGATTTAGGCGCAAAACCGTTACAAACATTTCGCACTGTTATTTTGCCAATGGCATTTCCGGGTGTGATTGCTGGCTCTATTTTTACTTTCTCATTAACTTTAGGCGACTTTATCATTCCGCTGGCGATTGGAAATTCAAAATTTTTCATCGGGCAAGCCGTGTATTCGTATCAAGGTACCGCAGGCAATATTCCACTCGCCGCCGCCATGACGATGGGACCTGTTGTCATTATGATTATTTATCTATTAATTGCCCGTAGGCTTGGAGCATTCGATGCACTCTAAAAAAGCACCGCTTGGCTTAACCATCGCCGCGATTGGCACATTGCTTTTTTTACATGTGCCAATGCTCATCATTTTTTTATATACATTCACGCCTGACGAAACCACCTACACCTTCCCACTGCCGGGGTTTACAACCAAATGGTTTGGCGTGGCTTTACAAAGAGCAGATTTATGGCGTTCATTAATCCTCTCGCTTCAAGTTGCTACTGTGGCAACCATTGCGGCATTAATTTTAGGCACACTCGCCGCGGCGGCAGTTTATCGTAGTAATTTTTTCGGACGCGAATCGATTTCATTTTTACTGGTTCTACCAATCGCATTGCCGGGCATTGTTTCAGGGATTGCGCTTCGCACAGCCATTGGCGGCTTTGATATTCCATTTTCATTTTGGACGATAGTGATTGGTCATGCTACATTTTGCGTAGTCGTTGTCTATAACAATGTGCTGGCACGTTTCAGGCGCACCAGTGCCTCTATGATTGAAGCCTCAATGGATTTGGGCGCGAATTCATTTCAAACTTTTCGTCATGTTGTTTTGCCAAACATTGCTACTGCTTTGTTAGCAGGTGGCATGTTGGCTTTTGCGCTTTCATTTGATGAAGTGATTGTGACAACTTTTACAGCAGGTCAACAGACCACGCTTCCGATTTGGATTTTTAGTCAATTAAATCGCCCACGTGATAGACCCGTCACAAACGTTGTGGCAACCTTTGTAATCCTGATTACCTTCATCCCGATTTTTCTGGCACAAAGAATTTCCGCAAGTTCATCGGATACAGAAGGCGAAAATAAATAGTATTCGTCCTTGCGAGGAGCGAGTGATAACGAGCGACGAAGCAATCTCCAACAAAATTGGGGATTGTTTCTTTTATAATTGAAAAAAAAACTCCGCTTCTTTCTGGACTTGAAACCTGTTTCACCTGCGGAGACAGAATCATCCCCGAAGCAAATGTTGAACGAATCAAGAATCAATTATCCCCGAAGTACGCGATGCGTTGAGCGTGTCGAAACGAGGCGCAATGAATCATTCATATCTAAATCCAAAATGTGAAGCGAGAGAAAATCCACGCGGTGGATGTAGTGTCTTCGCAAAAGAATTTATCTCAAAAGGTGAGGTGGTCTCTTTATGGGGTGGGACGATTTTACAAAAAAAAGAATTAGACCCAACCATGCCGCGTTTTACACAACGTGTAATT
>JAEURF010000133.1 GCA_016789205.1 Anaerolineales bacterium | reverse complement strand
GGAATCTTAATTGAGTCAACTCTGCTAATGTGGCGACGACAATCCGCTTCGCTCTACGGAGAACCTGTCTCTCACCTGCGAGTCTCTCTTCGCCTGCACGTTCTTCATCAGACCTTGCGACCCGATTCTTCATTTCACCAAGTGTGTGAAACATATGCACAATCGGAGTCCCGCCCCAAGCGTTAGATAATATCTCCGCCGCCAAACCAGACATCCAGTAGTGGCTATGAAGCGCATCGTAGATGATTCCTTTTTCTTCGGCGAATTTCTTAATTCCCTCTGCAAATTCAGGAATATATTTTGAAATATCCGCTTTGCCTTTTGGCTCTTCTGGACCCGCTTGAATATGAACGACACGATTGCCAAATCCTAAATCATGCAGAACGTGCGGCACATGTTCATCTTGTGAACGCGTGAACACATCTACATGAATACCAAGTTTGCCAAGTTCTTTGGTTAGGTCACGAACGTAAACATTCATCCCACCGGTATCTTTTCCACCCAGTGTAGCAAGTGGGCAAGTATGATAAGAGAGCATTGCGATACGGTACATTTATCCTCAACAGGTTTCCTCTCTTTCTCAATCTCATCCAGTTGCATTTGAAGCGCAGAAATTAGCTTTGAAAGATAAGGCATACGCATAATTGAATTATGTGTGCCATCTATCTCATATACCTTGATATTGCCTTTGACGAACTCACCCCAACCCAAATGAGCATCCGGATATATGTTTTCTGGTTGAACGCTGGCACGGAGCAAAACAATATCGCCTATATAGGTTTTAGGTTTATATTGATTCTCTGCTCTATTAATCAGACGAGCAATTTGGTTATATCTTACCCTGTGCGGAAGTGGCAGATGAAGCAAAGGGAATATCCAACCAATTAAATGAGAAAGTATATATGCCATTCGCTTCCAAGAACGTTCCCAAATATATTTCACTTGGTTTACTATCCCATAGGTACGCAGTGTATTCAAATGAACAGAAAGCTTGTATAAAAATAAATTCTTCTGCGGAAGGATTTTGGGATAGTTTGGTCCATAAGCATCTAACATGCAGACGAGCGCAACTTCTTCTCCCATGTTTTTTAATTGTTGTGCCATTTCAAAAATAATGAAGCCGCCGGTTGAATAACCACACAAAAGATACGGACCTGTTGGCTGAACAGTGCGAATTTCATTTATATAATGGGAAGCCATATCTTCAATACGGTCTAAAGGTTCATCATCATGCCCTAACAGACCACGCGCTTGTAAACCATAAATAGGAATGGAACGGTCCATATATTGGGCAAATTGATAATAAAATAACACGCCGCCATCTGCATGAATACAAAAAAGTGGAAGTCGCTCTCCGCCTGCTCGAATTGGAACCAGAGATGACCATGTATAAGTTTTATTGCCTTTCAGCATTTCTGCTAGTTTTTCAACAGTAGGAGCTTCTAATAAAGCAGCAATGGGTAGGCTAATGTTAAATTTTTTTTCAATTTGTAAGGTAAGGTCAATTGCGGCAAGAGAATCACCGCCAATCTCGAAGAAGTTGTCATAAATCCCAATAGACGCATGATGTAAAAGTTTTTCCCACATCTTTATCAATTCAAGTTCAACTGGATTTCGTGGCGCATCAATATCTTGGTCTCGATTAGGCAAAAGTACAAAAACTGGTTCCGGCAATTTACGGATATCAACTTTGCCATTCGGAGAAAGCGGAAGTTCGTCCATTAACATAACTACTGCTGGTACAGCAAAATTAGGAAGATATTCTGAGGCATATAACAATAACTTTGCCGAAGTAATTTGACTGCTTGATTTAAGCACGACATACGCTACTAGATTCGCTTCTTCATGAGTGGCATCGCCTTTACCTGACCGATGTGCAGTAACGACACATGCACTTACATCAGGATGTTTAAGTAAGGCTCCTTCTACTTCACCCAATTCAACACGAAAGCCACGAATTTTCACCATGCGGTCTTTTCGTCCAATATATTCAATTTCACCCTCTGCGCCAATTCTGGCTACATCTCCTGTTTTAAATAGACGCGAATATCTTTTCTCTGATTCTTCCACAAAAGGATTCTTAACCCAACGCTCGGAATCTAACTCCGGGTTTCCAAAATATTCCTGAAACAATCCTTCTCCGGCAACGCAAATTTCGCCCGGTTCCCCAGCGGAGACTAATTCAGAGTTTTCATCGAACAAATATATTTTTGTGTTTTGAATTGGGCGCCCAATCGGTACATACCCAGAATATTTTTTCCTTGGTTCAACGATATGCAAAGAGACATCGCCTTCTGTTAAGCCATAATAATTTATCAATTGCGCATCCGGAAGCCGCTCATAAAATTGAGCGGCAAGAGTGCCCGCTAACGCTTCTCCTCCAACCATCCAAGTTTTTATTTTCCTTAAATGAACCTCCATCTTAGCCTGTGAAGCAAGGATAACCCTTAAAAGTGAAGGAACTAAAAGAATGTGAGTCACATCATCATTAGCCATGCTTTCAACAAGCTTGGGAATGTCAACGACTACATCATAGGGCGTTATTGCAGTTTGTCCGCCACAAAATAAGGGTAACAGAGTTTCATCAATTGCATCAATTGATGAAACTGGGGAAACTTGTGCAAAAACACTATGCTCATTAAACTGTGTTTTAGATTTTGTGTTTGAAAATCGTGCAACAATATTGCGATGGGTATGCAAAATTGCTTTTGGCTGTCCGGTAGACCCAGATGTAAATAGAAGAAAAGCAGGGTCGCTTGAATGAGTAGAGTTAGTAATCCGTTTATCACTTACATTTGCCAACAAGTTTTTATCATCTACAGAATAAATGGTTACAGATTTGATAGGGAAATCTGCTTTTAGGTTTTCATTAGATATGACAGTAGATAAAGGGACTTGAGCTAAAATTCGGGTCAGTGCATCGCGAGGATAGGCAGGATCAAAACAAACAAAAGCCGCACCCGCCTTAAGCACACCAACTTGAGCAATTAGTAAATCAAGCCCACGCTCAAGGAAAATACCAACAAATGCCCCTTTAGATACACCTCTTTGCAACAAGATATGGGCTATCTGATTTGCCTTTTTTTCCAATTCTATGTAAGTAATTACTTTGCCTTGAAATTTAGCTGCGATTTTGTGTGGGCGGCGATCAACCCACCTCTCAACGATTGTTTGCAAGGAAACATCACGTTGGTAATCAGATTCTGTGCGATTCAAATCAAGAAACAAATTAATATTCTTCATTTTAATTAATTAAATCATCGAAATTATATACACGCAAGGCATATCTACTATATTTTCATTTCAGATTACTTGCAATCTTTTACAGTCTCTTTTATAATCCCGCCTCGCTTACTAAGATGCCACCGTAGCTCAGTTGGTAGAGCAAACGATTCGTAATCGTTAGGTCACGAGTTCGACTCTCGTCGGTGGCTCAAGAGAAATCCCATCCTGATGGGATTTCTTTGTTTTAACATAATAGGTAGTAGAATTATTTTAAGATGTGCCAATGAAATCTTTTTTTAACCAATTTTTGTATCCAGAATTATCAGCAAAACCTTTCGGGTTTCGTAGAAATATTCGCCTCGTTTTAATTATAGGGTTAATCTGCACTTGCGTACTCGCCTTTTTCAATGCAAACCGCAGTGAAATGCTTGTATTGGCAGGGGTATTTTTAGCAGCATTGGTATTAAATCAACTTGGATATTATTTTGCAGCGGGCTGGTTAATATTATTTTTTGGAATCATCATTAATGCCGCAGTAATGTTTCAAAAAAGCGGCATACGCGATACATCTATCTTAGGGTTTATTGTCATCTTGATATTTGCTGGGCTAATCGGTGGTACTACTGGAACGCTAGCAATTGGTGGAGTGCTTGCAATTGGTATCGTTGCTTTTGGGTATTTTGAGGCAATAGGCGTGCTGACCAATCGCTTTACGCCGTTCAATTCATTTCAGGATTATCTCGCAGTTGTGCTCTCAATCTTATTAGTCACAGGTTTACAATACTTAATTATTAGTCGCTTGAATAAAAATATTTTTATAGCAGAGCAAGAACTGCAAGATAGAAAAAAGGCTGAGGAGCAACTTCAAGAACGCATCACGGAGTTAGAGGCGATGCGTGAGGTCAGTGAAATCTTAATCGCAAAAAATAATCTTGCGAATTTAATTGAAGAAACTGGATATCACATCAAACAAGCATTTAATGCCTCTAGCTTATTTATTGCGCTCCATAACCCAAAAACAAACCTGATTCACTTTCCTTATGATTACGATGGCAACCAAAGAATGCCCGACCTACCTATTCAGTATGGCAGAGGTCTTACTACGCGTGTCATGGAGATGAAAAAACCATTGGTGATTAACGAAAACTGGTTAAATGAATCAGTCAATTACGGAACAATTTATAGAAGTAGCAAATTGCCTAAGTCTTCTATTGCGGCGCCGATGATGATTCAAGAACGGGCAATTGGCATTATTGCCATTGACAATACTGAACGTGAATATGCCTTTACTGACAATGATGTGCGTTTGCTAGAGACGATTGCCGCAAACTTAGCCATAGCCATTGAAAATACCCGTTTGCAGGAATCTATTCAGCGTGAATTGGCGATTCAAGAGCAATTGGTGCATCAACTTGAAAAAAAGAACGAAGAATTGGAACGTTTTACCTACACCACTTCACATGATTTGAAAGCTCCATTAATTACAATTCGTGGTTATCTTGGATATATCGAAAAAGATGCACGCACTGGAAATTACGAACGCCTCTTGCAAGATACTCAGCGGATTTCTGAAGCGACAGAAAAAATGCACCGCCTGTTGAATGAGCTTTTAGAATTATCGCGTGTCGGCAGAATTATGAACAAAGCCGAAGAAGTGTCCTTTGCTGAAATTATCAAAGATGCTTTAGGACGCGTAGCAGTTCAATTAAAAGAAAAACATGTAGAAATAAAAACACAAAGCGAACTCCCGAATATGTATGTGGATAAAGAGCGCATGATAGAGGTCATCCAAAATTTAGTGGATAATGC
>JAEURF010000132.1 GCA_016789205.1 Anaerolineales bacterium | reverse complement strand
GATGATAAAAGTGTACGGTTGATAAACGCAAGAAAATTTTGTATGGCGGGTACAAGCGTAGCCAGCAATATGCCATATAGAAAAATTGCACGCACACTGGCAGACTTTTCTTCATCTTCTTTGGCTGAAACGTTTTGCGCCCACAACCAATGAATTAAGAAAATTGGTGCACCGACTAATATTAATGACAAGGCTTGCGCTAATGAAGTTGCGCCAGATGTGATTTCATTGTTATTAAAAATCGAGCGAAGCAAACCGATGATGCCCCATAGCACTACTTCAATGCTGATGAAGGCAACGGCGTAAAAATAAAGACGACGAATGGTTTTCATGTGTTAGTCCTTTAGGAGTAAACAGGTATACAGGTACACAGGTTTACTTGTTTACTTGCTTACTTATCTACTTGTGTACATTATCACGGCTTATACGGTTCTTGATACCAGTTGTAATCCCAAAAACTATAGGGCATGTAACTTAACTTCCATGCGCCGTTTTGCTTGACCAAGTTTGCACGGTCTGGGCTTCCATAACGGCTTGAAAATGGGTCATTATAAGAATAATAAATCGTCAAGTTGACAGATGCATCATTGCCACTGACTTCAACCTCAGCAATATCCACACCAACATTATCCGGGTTGACCATGCCATTTAAGAAAGATTGTCGAAATTCATCATAAGTGGGTTTGTTATCTAAATCTGCAATGTAGCTATATGCTTTTTCGTAATCTTTATTCAAAACCGCTAATATATAGTTATGCGTTACACCTTCGGGTGTTGAGTCTGAAACATACTCGCGTTTTTCTTGGCGCGTGAAAAACAAAACCAATGCCAGCACAATCAATGCGCCAATGCCAATTAGAATGCCTGTCAGAAATTTATCTTGTTTCATAAGAACTGCCTCCGTAGGTTAACTTTACTCCAATTTCAGTTTAAGGTTACAGGTCAAAAGTCACAAATCTAAGGTCTTTTGCTTTTTGTTATACTTGACGTATCTTTCTCTTAAGGAGTTCCCCAAATGACTACATCTATACCTCGCTGGGATTTGACGAATGTGTATCCCTCACTTGATTCAAAGCAATTCAAAAATGCCATTAAACAATATAAAACCATGTTAGATGATATGGAAGCGTTTTTGAACAAAGCCAGCAAAGCCAATGCAAAAACAGATTCAAAGAAACTTGGTAAATTGCTCGGCGAAGCTACAGAGCGCTTCAACAAAATTTTTGAACTCTCCGGCACGCTCAACCCATATATTTATTCTTTCGTTTCGACTGATTCTCATAACAAAGAAGCCAAACGTATCGAATCGGAATATGAGCAGATTGCTGTCAAAGCCAATATTCTCAACACCAAATTTCAAGCGTGGGCTGGCAAGTTAGGTAAACCAGCCATCAAAAAAGCGGTGAAGACAAATGCCTCCGCAGGTGAGCATGAATTTGCGTTGAATGAAGCGGCGGAGCAATCCAAATATTTGATGAGCGAAGCGGAGGAAATTCTCGCCGCAGAACTGACCTTGAGCGGGGGCAACGCCTTCGGCAAATTACAAGGTGTGCTCACTTCTCAAATGACGGTTGATTTTGAATTGGATGGCAAAGTGCAAAAGATGCCAATGCCTGCTTTGATTAACTTGCGTTCACATCCAGATGAAGCCACACGCCGACGTGGTTATGAAGCCGAAAATAAAGCATGGGAAAGTGTGCAAGAAACTTTGGCGGCTTGTATGAATGGAGTCAAAGGCGAAACTTTAACATTGGATAAAAAACGCGGACGTGAAGATGCTGTTCATGCTTCGATTGATTTTGCCCGCATTGACCGCGCCACATTAAATGCCATGCTTGGTGCAATGAAAGATTCATTCCCGATGTTTGAAAAATATTTCAAACACAAAGCCAAATTGATTGGCAAAGAAAAATTAGCCTGGTGGGATTTGTTTGCTCCGATGGGCAAGACCGATAAAGTCTATTCATGGAAAGAAGCCTGTGACTTCATTGTGAATAACTTCAATAAATTTTCACCAGAACTTGGCACATTTGCAAAACGTGCATTTGATAATAATTGGGTAGATGCAGAACAACGCGAAGGCAAACGTGGTGGCGCATTTTGTATGGGCGTGGAAGGTGTAAAAGAAAGTCGCATCCTGATGAACTTCGATGGTTCATTTGACCAAGTCAGTACATTGGCGCATGAATTGGGTCATGCTTTTCATAATGAATGTGCGTATCAAGCCAACAAGACACCCATTCAACAAAACACACCAATGACTTTGGCAGAAACCGCTTCTATCATGTGTGAAACCATCGTCACCGAAGCGGCATTGAAAGAAACTACAGACCCGCAAGAAGTGTTAGCGATTCTTGAAGCACAAATGAACAATGCCTCTCAAGTGGTCGTGGATATTTATTCACGCTATTTGTTTGAAAAAGAAGTTTTTGAAAAACGCGCACAATCGGAACTTTCTGCTGATGATTTGAACGACATTATGGAACGCGCACAAAAAGCAACTTTCGGCGCAGGCTTAGATGAAAGATATCTACAAAAATATATGTGGACGTGGAAGCCTCATTACTACGCCAGCGGATTCTCGTTTTATAACTATCCTTACGCCTTTGGCTTGTTATTTGCAACAGGTCTATATGCAATTTATCAACAACGCGGTGCTGAGTTTGTAACTGCATATAAAAATTTATTAGCCTCTACTGGCGAAGCCCGCGCCGCAGATTTAGCTGACAAATTCGGCATCAATATCCGCACGAAAAAATTCTGGGCAGATAGTTTAGCAATTATCGGCAAACGTGTGGAAAGATATTGTCAGTTGTAATATTTTGTAGGAGCGAGGTGACCTCGCTCTACAAAATAAAAGGAGAAACATGAAAAACAAAAAAAGCCTAATTGCTTTTTCAATTCTCATTGTAGCAACGCTGGCTTGTAATGCCTTGTCGCCCAGCGACCCATCAGCCCTGCCGACTGCGCCATTTAATCCGCAGATACAAAATGGCTTGCCGCGCACAGAAGATGAAGTTCCGCGCATCTCGCTCAGTGATGCAAAAGCGGCAGTGGATTCAGGTCAAGCTATCTTTGTAGATGTGCGAAGCGCGCAAGCATACTCAGAACTTCATGCCAAAGATGCGATTTCTATTCCACTAGATATATTTGAAACAAACATCAACAGTGTTTCGCTTGAAAAAACAGATTGGATAATCACCTACTGTACCTGACCGAATGAACACACGAGTGCCCGTGCGGCATTCTTACTGTTACACAATGGTTATGAAAATGTGCAAGCCTTATTAGGTGGGTTTGAAGCATGGGTGAATGCAGGGTATCCAACAGAACCTTAAACAATTGACCGTTGACGGTAGACAATAGACCATGAATAAATAGCGGTCTGCGGTCTATCGTCAACGGTCTGCTTTTAAGAAAACGCCTGAATTCCTGTTTGCGCTCTGCCTAAAATCAAAGCATGAATATCATGTGTGCCTTCATAAGTATTGACCGCTTCTAAATTCATCATGTGACGTATCACATGAAATTCATCTGATACACCGTTGCCACCATGCATGTCTCGTGAGGTTCTGGCAATCTCTAAGGCTTTGCCACATGAATTTCTTTTGACCAACGAAATCATTTCAGGCGTGGCTTTATCTTCATCAATTAATCGCCCAACACGTAAAGCACCTTGTAACCCCAATGTAATTTCAGTCATCATATTCGCTAATTTCAATTGAATGATTTGATTCGCGGCAAGCGGACGACCAAACTGCGGACGGTCTAATGTATATTGTCTCGCGGCGTGCCAACAAAATTCTGCCGCGCCTAATGCACCCCATGAAATTCCATAACGGGCTTTATTCAAACATCCAAACGGACCTTTCAAGCCAGAGACATTTGGTAATAAATTTTCATCAGGCACAAAGACTTCATTCATCACAATTTCGCCTGTTGCACTGGCGCGTAAACTAAACTTGCCTTCAATCTTTGGGGCAGATAAACCTTTCATACCTTTTTCTAAAATGAAACCTCGAATTTCGCCATCTAGTTTTGCCCAAACGACAAACACATCTGCAATGGGTGAATTGGTAATCCACATTTTGTTGCCTTGCAACATATATCCGCCATCTACTTTTTTGGCGCGCGTTTCCATACTGCCGGGGTCAGAGCCATGATTCGGTTCAGTGAGTCCAAAACAGCCAATTAATTTTCCACTTGCTAATTTGGGCAAATATTTTTTTCTTTGTTCTTCGGTTCCATACGCATAGATTGGATACATGACCAATGAACTTTGTACACTCATTGCAGAACGATAACCACTATCGACCCGCTCCACTTCACGGGCGATTAATCCATAGGCAACATGATTCAAACCCGCGCCTCCATATTCTTCGGGGATAGTTGAGCCTAACAACCCGAGGCTTCCCATTTCGTCCATAATTTCTCTGTGGAAAATTTCGTTGCGATTGGCTTCGAGAATGCGTGGCATTAATTTATCCTGACAGTATTTTCTGGCAGTATCACGAATCATGCGTTCTTCGTCTGTCAGTTGGTCATTGAGTAAAAAAGGGTCATCCCATTTGAAGGTTTGTTTGGTCATAAGTTCCTCGAGATTAGGTAATAGTGAATAGTAATTGGGATTGTATCAAATGTAGATAATGTTTGATGAAACAGAATCAATTTCAAAGTCAAGAAAGAAGCGAAAAATAAAAAGTGGACTCATCTACAGACGAGTCCACTAATCTCTAGGCTCTAATCTCTAATTCTCTGCTCTTAAGCATTCCCAGTTAGCCAGCCTCGTAATTCCATCGCGGTCACTACGCGGTCAATTGCCACCATATAAGCGGCATCGCGCATGTAAACTTTTTCATTGGTACTGCGCTCTAGCACAGCATTGAAAGCGGAGGTCATCTTTTGGTCTAAGCGTTGAAGCACTTCATCTTTCGACCAATAGAAATTCATGTCATTTTGTACTTGTTCAAAATAAGATGTAGTTACGCCACCAGCATTACACAGAAAATCTGGAATGTTGAAAATTTTATTTTTCTTAAAG
>JAEURF010000131.1 GCA_016789205.1 Anaerolineales bacterium | reverse complement strand
TTCACCTGTGGACGCTTTGCCTGTTCCAATTGCCCAAACAGGTTCATACGCCACGACAATGCGTAAAGCATAGTCTGCATTTAGACCTGCAAGACCAAGTTTGGTTTGCTCAGAAACAACTTGACCTGTTAAGTTTGATTCGTATTGTTCCAACGTCTCACCCACACACACGATTGGAGTCAAATCAAATTTTTGTGCGGCGAGTAATTTTTTATTTACCAAAGCATCAACTTCGCCAAAATAAGCGCGTCTTTCAGAATGACCGAGAATTACATAATTACATAATTCTTTAATCATGCCCGGCGCAACTTCACCTGTGAACGCACCTTTTTCTTCCCAAAACATATTTTGTGCGCCGAGTCCAATATCTGTATTTTTCAAAAGTTCAGAAGCGGTTTGCAATGAAACAAATGGCGGACATAAAACTTTTTCAACATCTTTAATTTCATTTAATTGTGGAGCCATTGCAGAAATTAATTCACGAGTCTCTGCAATCGTTTTGTTCATCTTCCAATTACCTGCAACGAAAGGTTTTCGCATTGTAGTTTCCTATGGAATGGTTTTTAGTAGTTCGCTTGCAAAATTTCGAATCCAAGTGGCGGCGCCTAAATCTGATGAAAGCGCTGTGAGAATATCTTTGGCAATTCGCAAACTACCGTTTTTCATTTCAATCTCAGCTTTGAGTAATGGCACCTCATACATATCCGGTTTAATTTTTTCTACATTTGTAAGTTGTAACTTAGCTTCGTTGATGTCACCATTATACAAAGCATAGCGTCCGCGCGCAATATAACCAAGTGGTAAACTGATTGCATCCACGCGGTCAAAGAAAACAAATAAAGGCATATCTTTATTTTCAGAAGCCTTATACACTGATTCGTTCAAACCTTCTTCAATATCTTTCGGCACACCTTCATCACGATACATCGGTGCAAGTCGCAAATAAATTCCGGCGGTTGGCACCCAGGCTTCACGTTTTTTATATTCTTGCGCGGCATTTAAGAAAAATTCTCGGTTGGCAGGTCCTGCTAAATTCGCGGCTTGTGTTAAAGCTTGAATGGCTGGCATCGTTTGCCCATCATCCCAAAGTGCTAATGAAAGTGCCAAATGCGCGTTCGGGTCACCGGGGTTTTGATTCACTGCTTCTTGCGCCGCCGCAATTTCTGGTGGAACATTCGGCATAACTGATGCAGGCGGTAGGTTAGGCACAGTTGTATTAATCACAACTGTTGTCGGCTGTGCAAAAAATCGGCGAACGAGCCCATTACGATAAGCAAACAGACTCAGCCCCAAACAAACGATAATCATTAATGAGATAGATATCCACACCCAAGAAGATGAACGCTTCTTAACTACGGGTTGACTTGCTTCTATTCTTTCAGCAGTTGCTTTGTCTTGAATTTTTGTATCGCGTTTCAAACTCGCCGGGCGCATTGTAATGGCTGTGCCTTGCATCGGGACTCCGGCTTCTGTCCATGCGGCTTTGAAAGCGCGTACTAAATCTTCAACAGTTTCATAACGGTCGGCTCTATCTTTTGCCAACGCCTTGAGCAAAACTTTTTGCACAGGCTCCGGTACTTTTGGATTAATATCCATTGGTAAAGGCAACGGCGTATAAATATGGTCATGAATAATCGAAAAAGGCGTATCCGCACTAAATGGAACTTGACCGACAACCATTTCATACAACATGACACCGAATGAGTAAATATCTGTCCCTGAGTCTAAATCTTTTTTGCCCATCGCCTGTTCAGGTGAGATGTATTGAGGCGTGCCCATAATCGAGTCAGATGAAAGCGTAGATTCTCCTGCTTGCGCCATTCGCGCCAGTCCAAAATCTGCTAAATACATAATGCCTTCAGTAGAAAGCAAAACGTTAGATGGTTTTATATCGCGATGCAACACACCTTGTTGATGAGCGTATCCAAGCGCCGAACCGACAGAACTTACCACTTGCTCAATCTCTTGGGACGAAAGTACACCGCGTTGAAAACGCGCTTTGAGCGTATCGCCTTCAATAAACTTCATTACTAAATATGGGCGCTTCTCATGTTCTGAATAATCGTAAACGGGCACAATGTTAGGATGTTCAAGTTTTGCTACCACACGAGCTTCGCGTTGAAAACGCGTGGTAAATGTAGAATCTTCATTAAATGCCTGATGCAACGCTTTGACTGCTACATAGCGGTCTAACGAAGCATGATAGGCTTTATACACAGTCGCCATACCGCCCTGCCCCAACTGCTCAATAATGCGATATGGACCTACAGTTTCACCAACTTTGAAAGACATTTTCTCTCCGATACAAATTTATACAATTATAGCCGAGAGCAGGTATTTGATATTCTCAATTTTATTGCAATTTTGGAAGACAAAAAATTTAAATCATCTTTATTCAACTTGCTAACAAAATAAAAATCAACATGAAACTGGTGTCATTTTGGATTTCGTTGAGAGCATTATTACGCAAGTAGGAATGTTGTGGTGAAATCCTACTAAACTCTCTTTCATAAAAATCAAGTACCATTAAGGCATGAATCGTCACACCCAAAGCCGCTTACTGCAATATGCGGGGATATTTCTTTTTATGCAAGCCGTCATCCTGACCTTATCCCCTGCTGTACGTGAACGTACTTGGGATGTTGATTACAGGCTCTTACATTGGGGCGGATTTATCATCTGGGTTGGGCTAGTGATGCTTGCGCATCGTGCCATCATCAAATATGCACCTGAAGCAGACCCATATATCTTCCCTGCGGCGGCATTGCTGAGTGGTTGGGGCTTACTCACCATTTGGCGTTTAGATGAAACCTTCGGGCTTCGTCAATTAACTTGGGTCAGCATTAGCATTTTCGTTTTCATAATCGCTTTACGTATTTTTACAAACTTAACTTTCCTCAGAAAATATAAATATGTCTTCTTAAGTGGCGGGTTGATTATCACCGCGCTGACTTTAATTTTTGGTACCAATCCAATGGGCTTTGGTCCGCGTTTATGGCTTGGATTTTATGGCGTCTATCTGCAACCATCTGAGCCACTAAAAATTTTACTGGTCATTTATCTTTCGGCTTATTTAGCAGACCGTGCCAGCATTCAATTATTTTCTTTTCCATTACTTGTGCCAACCCTACTCGTTACTGGTATGGCACTTTTACTATTACTCGTCCAAAGAGATTTAGGCACAGCCTCCATTTTTATTTTGATTTTTACAATTTTTATTTATATCGCCACCGGCAAGCGCAGAATCTTAATCGGCTCAATCGTATCTTTGGCGTTAACGCTGTTAATTGGATATTTTCTAATTGACATTATCCGCATCCGCGTGATTGGCTGGCTAGACCCGTGGAATGACCCGACCGGGGATTCCTATCAAATCATTCAATCTCTGTTGGCAGTTGCAAATGGTGGCACTATTGGAAGAGGACTTGGAATTGGAAGCCCGCTTCTCGTCCCCGTTTCGATTTCTGATTTTATCTACTCTGCTATTGCGGAAGAAACGGGTCTCATCGGGACGTTAGGCTTGATTGCAATCATTTGGCTGATTCTTGCGCGCGGCATTATTATCGCCTTGCGTGCGCCGGATAGATTCCGCCGTTATCTTGCGGCTGGAGTTGTGGCATATCTCGGCATTCAAAGTTTGTTAATTATGGGTGGCAACATTCGGTTACTGCCATTGACAGGAGTAACCTTACCGTTTGTGTCTTATGGCGGTTCATCTCTATTAACATCTTTCATTGCTTTATTTTTATTAATGAAAATTAGCAACACAGAAGATGAAGAACCTGCTGTTTTAGAAAACCCACAACCATATAACTTGTTAGCCGGAACACTTGCTTTAGGTCTCGCCGCTTGCGCCTTAGTGACAGCCTACTGGGCAATTGCGCGCGGACCGGATTTACTCACGCGCACAGATAACCCGCGCCGTGCCATTGCAGATAGATACGTCCCGCGCGGCGAAATTGTAGATAAAAACAATCAACCCATTAACATCACCGAAAGACAAGCAAACATTTTTGTTCGCAAATATATTTATACAGACCTTGCTCCTATAACTGGCTACACGCATCCTGTCTACGGGCAGGCTGGGTTAGAAGCCAGCCTCGACGAATACTTACGCGGTTTACAAGGCAATCCGTCAAGTCTAATTTTGTGGGACCAATTGCTTTATGGTACACCCCCATCCGGTTTGGATGTGCGCTTGAGTATTGATTTAACTTTACAATCGAAAGCTGACCAACTGTTAGGCGCACGCCGTGGTGCTATTATTTTGATGAATGCAGAAACTGGTGAAATTTTGGTGATGGCTTCGCACCCCACTTACAATCCAAACCAATTAACTGAGGAAGGTCAAACACTTTCGCAAAATCCGAATGCACCGTTATTAAATCGTGCTACACAAGGACTATATCCAATTGGCAATGTGATGTATCCATTGGTGCAAGCAAAATTTGGAGAAACTCAACCTACAGACGTTGGTTTGCAAACATTTTTTGAATCGTTGGGGCTATATCAAGCACCACAGATTAATATGCCTGTGACGTTTGACCAAACCAACAACACACAAGTTGAAAAATTACGTGCCAGTCCGTTGCAAATTGTGCTTGGAGCCTCAGCCTTAAGCCATGACGGTATTCTCCCCGCACCCAGAATTGCAACTGCGGTCAACACACTTGAGCAAGGCTGGGTGGTGTTTCCGGCGTTGAGTCAGCCGGCGCAGGTGATACAGGCAGAAAAGTCGAATGAGGCGGTTTTGTCTTTTGTCAAAAATGCGAATCCATATTGGAGTCATGTGAGTCAAGCAAGTTTGGATGATACTATCGTGACATGGTTGATTGCGGGAACTTTGCCCGATTGGCAAGGTGTGCCGTTGGCGTTGGTAATTGTGCTTGAAGAAAATAATATCCCGCTGGCTGAGTTTATTGGGAATAATTTGATGAGCCAATAAAAAAATCGCCCGCTATTGCGGGCGATTTTTAGTTGACATAACTTCGTCAATATCTTTGGAAGAATAGCCTGGACCATCTTTTAAGAAATCTTAATTCTGCTTAATGTCA
>JAEURF010000130.1 GCA_016789205.1 Anaerolineales bacterium | reverse complement strand
TTGGCTATCCAGCACGTCGCTTTTTCGTCCTGGCACTCTGCGAATCGAGCGAGAGCTGATGAGTTTACATTCGAATCCTTTGCTTTCTAACTCTTCAAACAAGGCGATCCAGTATACGCCGGTGCTTTCCATGGCTACGCTTTTTGTCCCGTTTTCTAATAGCCATTGGCTGATGGCTTGTAAATCGACTGTGTAACTCCCAAACGTTCGTACGATTTGTGTCCCGTCTCTTTCTATACACACGACAATCTCTTGTGACCCAATATCTATCCCGGCTACGGCTTGCTTCATTTTCCGCATTCCTGCGAATGGACGGGTTTCTTCCTCTTCCTTTTTTTCTTTTTTCAATTTTCGCATGTCTGCTCCTTTCTTTTTGGGCAGACCCAATCACTTCTTTTTTATAGCTTCCTCATCGGGGTCGCTCTACGCGCCACCATTTCTTACATCATTGTGATTGGCAACCACGGTGCACCTCGGGAGCATTCGCTCTCCATTGCTTTTGTTCGGCTTCTTGTCTGCCACTTTGAAGTATACTTTCTCCCATGTCTGTTTCTGCTGGCTTACATGAATTCCTTTCATGCTCGGGTGCACTGGACGGGTGGGGAATCTCCGCCTTTTCAAGCAGTTTTCTGGCTTTGAGCTTTTTCGACATCTCAAGCAGAGTCCACGCCCACCCACCCGCCAGTAACGCAAACCGTTAGGCGTTTTTCCAATGAGATGATGATGGAGTAATTACAAACAATGACATTTCTCGTATATGGTTTAGTTGCCGTCATAGTTGCGGGCATAATAGGAATCTTTGTTAGTGGCATTTATTCTATTTATCAAAGAAATTTAAAGAAATTAAACACCAGTATAGAATCGCAAATAGTGAAACCTAGCAAAATCAGGTTTGTTCTTTCTTGGATTGTTTTTAGTCTTATCTTATTATCCCCAGGCATCTTAACAATCTGGCTTATCGGAAAAGAGTTTCCATTCAACTTCACGTGGATATTGTTGCTCATATCCTTGTCTTTAGCCCCAGCCGCATATCCTTACTACAACATAGTTGTGTCGAACAACAGGATAAATGGCGCAACAAAGTGGGGATTGGCTTGGGAAAGAGTTGAAATCAAGTTTGAAGATATTGACATAGCTCGACTTTCCCGACCTCAATTGGGCAAAATATTTGGCATCACAGTTATTCATTCCAAAGGCAGTGAAATCTTAACTTTAGGATTGAGTAACCAGCAATTGGCAGAGATCGTTAATTTAAAATAGCGCCACCAAACAGGAAATGCTTGTTACTGAGAGTAGTCATTGGCTTATTACAAAACGCCTAACAAAGCGTGCAGTGGATTGGCGGGTGGGCTGCGCGAAAAATGAAGCCTTGTGCAAATATCTTGAATTCGTTGTTTGTGGTATTCTCCCCGCCAACCACTAACGCGTGCCGTTGGGCAACCAAAGAGCAATTGCCGTCTTGAAAAATGGGATACGAAAAAGGAAGAACTGGATGAAGCGAAGAAATAGATTAATGGCAGTATATTTCATGCTAGTATTATTGCTGATTTCATCTTGTAATTCTTCATTTAACGATACGCCTATTAGCAATGAAAACTTTTCAACAAACACAGAACAATTAGCGTCAACGCAAAATATTTCATCAACTTTGATTGTCACGCCATCACCAGTTTTAGTTAATTCAACATCAACCCCGACTATTGAACCGACCCAGCAATCTGCACATTTCACAGCAGAGTATCAAGAAATACTTACTGCGACTGCATGGCAAGTAAAAAGGGATGTTATCGTAACCAAAGTTGCACAATTTCCTCCAGTAGATTGTGGAGGTGAGGAAAACCTCATCGGTAGTCTTTCTCCTGATGAAAATTGGGCTTTTACCGTCTGCGGAATTAAATCAAATAAAATATCCATTGTTCATAGTGTCAATGGAGTAATGTGGGTTTTAGAATCTAAAGATTTTCTACCACCTAGCATGGCAGGCGCAGAAGAAATATCGGGGTCATTGACTCAAGAATTTTGGGATATTGAGGGAGGATATTTTTACTTTTCAACCTACTTAAGTTTTGATATTGGTGGGAACGACTGCTTTACAGGGTATGGGGTTAATGGTCTTTTTCGCCTAAATCTGAAAACAGGTGAAGTAACAACACTTATTAGTCCATCAGAGTATATTGAAATCACATTTTCACAAACAGGTAGACGATATGCAGCAGACATAAATGGCGTATTGGTAACTGACTTAAATACTGGTGAGGTTGTGCAATTGGATGCAGAAAATGTAATGGACTTGAGTTGGTCACCAGATGGTACAAAACTTGCATTCTCTACTACAAAGTGTGATAACGGTGGACTTTTGATTTCTTCATCAATATATGTGTGGGATGCGATAACAAGAGAAACTCACACTCTATTGACTATTAATAAGATTAGTTTGTCCCCAGATTCATGGCGCGACAACAAAGTACTTAAAATTAAAGGCGAAGATTTCACTTCAAACGAATATATCCTCACTATCTACGAGTATGATGTAATTAATGCACTTGTATTACTCAGTGGAACCGCCACTCCTCGACCATAAAACATTTAGACATGGCAAAAGAAAAGTTGCGAGTAAAATTCAGTCGTGTTGGTTGTGTCGTTTTTTTCAGTCAGCGTTCTGGTAGGTGCAAGGTTGCCCAACAAAGCGTGCAGCAACTGTCTTGAAAGTCAAGAGCAAAAACCACCAATAAAGGAAAAAGCAGTTTGTGTTAAGCAATAAGCGTGTACCTGAATGGAGTTTTGTCTCGCATCATAGCATTCAAGATGGTTAGGAATTTTCGCATACAAGCGGTCAAGGCAACTTTTTTGATTTTTCCACGCTGTAGTAATTCTTGATATTGCTTTTTTATTAAGGGGTTGTATCTGGTTGCTACCAAAGTTGACATGTACAAGACATTGCGCACCTCCATTCGTCCACCTTTTGTTTTTCGATAGCCACGTTTCTTGCCACTATCTGAGTTCATTGGTGCCAAGCCCACCAATGCCGCTATCTTCTTTCTGTCTAATTTTCCTAGTTCTGGTAACTCGGCTAACAATGTCGCCGCGGTTACTCGCCCAACTCCTTTGGCACTGCACAAAATCTGTTCTTGCTCATTCCAGTCTTCATGCTTTGACATGAAATTTTCTAATTCCCTTTCTAACTCTTGCATTTCTTCTTTCAGTGTGTTTATCATCCGCTCTATTGAGACACGCATGTCTGGATGTACTGTTCTCAGGCGGTTTCTTTCGGCTTTGAGCATCTCTTCGACTTGTCTGCGCCTCACTAACACAGCGGATAGGTATCGCCCACTCTCACTTTTGGCTTCAAATTGTCTTGGTTTCATTTGTCCCCCAAATTCGGCTAATACAAATGCGTCTAGCTTGTCGGTTTTGGCAATCAGCCCTTTGGCACGCGCGTATTGTCTCACACGCGATGGGTTCACGACTGCCACTGGTAAGCCTGCTTCATATATCGCCATCACTATCTCACGTTGGTATCCGCCCGTCGCTTCTATCACTATTAATTCTGGACTGAGTGTTTTCATCTGCTCTACTATCCTTGCTATTCCCTCTTCATTATTCTTTTCTTGTTTTGCTTTGCTTTCTCCCAACAAGGCTATATCTAACTTCTCTTTGGCTACATCTATTCCTACGAACTTTCCATTACTAGTTGCCATTTCTGCCTCCGATTTGTATAATGGAGTTGAGCCCACGCTAGTATTCGGTCTTCTAGACCTCTCAACTGTTCGGGCTCACCTGACGAGCGGACATGGCGATCTGGCTGCACGACGGTCTCTCTCGACCTCCTGACGGTCGATCTGCCATGTCCAATTCCATGATACTAGCAACTGTCTTGAGAGAATGGAATAGAAAACAAGAAAAGAATGAAGAGGAAGAAATTGCTAAAAAGCAATTTCAGCAATTTAATCAATATGAAAGATTGTATCGTGTCAGACGGTTGGCGTTACATGAAGTGAGGAAAGCAGGAATTAAATTATCTCAATGGAAGAAAGCTAGCTCTTCTTTTTTAAGTGACACAAGCCATCACAGAGGGAGTGTGAAAAAGGAGTCAATAACTGATGGCTATGTGGACCATATTTTTACTTTTTATAAAAGTAAAAATAAGATTGTTGAAATTTCTCTGCAAACGTATAACACAATAAGTAGAAGGGATCTTTGGGATTTACATGGCGCGTATTACAGTGGCGATATTAATAATGAGTTGTCAAAGAAAGACAAAAAACTCCCTCTTGAATTGCATAATATAGTTCTAAGTTTGCGCCCGATTACTGCTCACCAAATCGAGTTGGTGTTTTCAAGCTTTTCGCCATTTATTAAGTCAAAACATTATAAGAAAGAATTTAGGGAAAATAATTATGGTGGATTAAAAACACATGATAGATTGATTGTAAACAATTATCATTTTTTGTCTGGAATTGAGTCTGAGTATCAATTAAAAGAGTTGCTAAAGAATATAATTGAAAACAATATTCCTAAACCATTAGAGAAGAAGTTATAAAATCATTTCTCGTTTAGAATCACCCTCGTGACTTCCATCTTCATCTTTACCCTCCTCATCATCCTCTCCGCCATCGGCGTGTGGATGATCCGCCACTACGCACACAAAAAACAAATCCTAGACCATCCCAACGAACGCAGTTCACACGCGTTGCCGACTCCGCGTGGTGGGGGATTAGCCATCGTTTTGTTGGTAATAGGAACAGCCATCACGTCAATGAAAGAAGCGGAAATAAATCATGCGATTGTGTATATCTTCTGTGGAATCATCATCGCATTTTTAGGTTGGCGAGATGACGTCTCATCGCTTTCACCGAAAGTTCGTTTTATCGTGCAAGGGCTTGTCGCCGCAATTTCAATTTATGCGTTGGGATATTTCAAATCTGTCACCATTCCATTATTTGGTGAATTGCAATTGGGCGTGGTCGGAATCATCATCACGTTTTTGTGGATACTCGGTTTAACCAACGCCTATAATTTTATGGATGGCATTGACGGCATTGCAGGTGGTGTGGCGTTGGCGGGTGCATGTGCGTGGATGTTCATTTCATCAAACATGGGAAACAATTTTGTGTTT
>JAEURF010000012.1 GCA_016789205.1 Anaerolineales bacterium | reverse complement strand
TATTCCTAATCATCATCCTCTTCTTTTTTTATTTCAAAAATCAGGTCAATCTTGTCCATAATCTCTGGCGTGAGTTTCGGAGCAATTTCTGAGGCTTTCATATTTTCATGCACTTGTTCAACACGGCTCGCACCCGTAATCACCGTGCTGACAAATGGATTTTTCAAACACCACGCCAAAGCCAATTGTGACAGGGTACAACCTAAATCTTTTGCAATCGGTTCAAGTGCATTCACTTTATCAAGTCTGGCTTTATCCGTCATTCTTTCTTTGAGCCAATCATAATTTTTGAGCGCGGCACGGCTGTCTTTTGGAATGCCACCTTGATATTTTCCCGAAAGCAAACCGGATGCCAACGGACTCCAAGTGGTTGTGCCATAACCATATTCTTTATAAAAACGGACGTAATCACCTTCTAATCTTTTTCTTTCAAACATATTGTATTGTGGTTGTTCAACCACAGGCTTATGTAAGTGATGTCTTTCCGCAATTTGAATTGCTTCAATAATTTCAGAAGCCGACCATTCCGATGTTCCCCAATACATGGCTTTGCCCCATTCAATGATATTGTGCATAGCCCAAACCGTTTCTTCAATTGGGGTAGTCGCATCAGGTCGGTGACAATAAATCAAATCCACATAATCCAGTTGTAATCTCTCAAGTGAACCGTTAATGCCTTCAATCAATCGTTTTCTATTTAATGTATTTTTTTCGTTTATATTATCGTGCAAACCCCAATAAAACTTTGTCGAAACCAAATAACTTCCACGTCGCCACTTTAATTCTTTCAGCGCTTTCCCCATCACCTCTTCAGATTTTCCACTCGCATAAACTTCGGCGTTATCAAAAAAATTGACGCCATGCTCATACGCCGCAGACATCATATCTACAGCGGGTTTCACATCCACCTGATTATGAAACGTCACCCACGAACCAAACGATAATTCGCTCACGCGAATCCCAGTCTTGCCTAAATGACGATATTGCATTATTCCTCCGAATGTTTTTTGTATAATAAACCATCCCGCAGGTTTTCAGGCGAAACTATATTGATTAATCAAACCTGCGGGACGTTTTGTATCCCATTATAATCATCTCATGCCGAAAAGTCTGTTTTTGCTATTTTTCTTAATCACAGCCTGTGCCACACCAAACAATCAGCCTGCTGATATTTCTTTACAACCCTATCTTACAAACACACCGCAAATCACAAACACGCCGAATATTTTATTTATTGAAACAACGGCTATCCCAACCAGCACGCCGCAAATTTATATCATCGAAGCAGGTGATACATTTAGTGAAATTGCTGAAAAATTTAACATTCCGATTTCAGATTTAAGAGCGGCGAACCCAGATGTAAATCCAAACACACTCACCATCGGAGATTCGATTCTCATCCCAGACCCATCTTCTATTTTCGCCAGCGCCTCAACTCCTACACCTTTGCCTGTTCCTATCACCCAAACAGTGTGCTACGCCGATTCATCCGCTGGGACGCATTGCTTTGCATTAATTCAAAACAATACAAATCTAATCCTCGAAAATGTTTCAGTAAAATTTAATTTATTAGATGAAACCAATTCAATTATTGCAAGTAAAACTGTATTCACTATTTTAGATATTATTCCTGCAAATTCATCATTACCTGTATATGCTTATTTTCCAAATGTCAGTCAGAAAGTCAATCCGCAAGTGCAATTATTAAGTGCTTTTCAAAATAGTTCAAATAATTATTTACCAGCCGTGATAAATAACAGCATTGCAGAAATTGATGGCAAGTTTGCACAACTCAGTGGAAAAATTTATTTGCCCACTGAATCTCAACCTGCGACTCAAATTTGGGTGGTGGCTGTAGCGTATGACAAAAATAAAATTGTGGTTGGTGTAAAACGTTGGGAAGGCGGAGGAATCCAGCCGGGGGGTAGTATCAATTTTGAATTTAGCGTGGCAAGTGTAAGTCAAGAGATTGAGGCGGTTGAGTTTTTCATCCAATCAAAATAAAACATCCCGCAGGTTTGGTAAAAATATCAGAAAACCTGCGAGACAGTGACTACAACTTATCTTCCGTATCGCTTTTGCCTACATCTTTACGGATGATGAGTCCTAAAATAGGCACGCCAATCACTAGCAAAAGTACGCCGCAAAAACATAATAGAGAAATGGTGAGTGAAAGGGGCGGACCAGTTTGTTCAATCATGTGGCTACTATAACATAATGAATATTCTGGTGCAATTAATCTATATGTTTTTGCAAAATTAGTGATTCGGCTGTAAGAAACTTGACAGTTACTTTTATTTGTGATAAAATTCACAATATAGACCTTAATTCACAGTATTAGAGAATAAGGTATGATGATGTGGTTGCTAGCGCCTGGTTGGTCAAGGTGCTCCCCACTCCAAGCAAACACCTAGGGCGGAAAGACTCTATCAACCTGACTGTATAAATAATAGGCATCTTTTTTCGAGAGGAAGTTTATATGCAGATTACTCGACAAGCCGAGTACGCAACGCGAACGATTTTACACCTTGCTCGAATTGGAAAAAATGAGCGTGTTGCTACCAGTCAAGTTGCGAAGGAACAGAAAATCCCTGCTTCATTTTTAGTAAAGATAATTTCGCAACTTTCAAATGCCGGCATTCTTCATACGTCACGTGGACTACGCGGTGGCGTGATGCTTGCACGTGAACCGGAAAGCATCACATTGCTTGAAGTAATTGAAGCGATTGATGGACCTATTAAACTCAACGAGTGTGTGGATTCAAAGGGAATTTGTTCCTTTGAGGAAACTTGCCCAATGAAGTTGGTTTGGTGTGATGTACAAAATAACTTACTGGCAAAACTGAAGAAAACCAATTTTGCACAATTGATTGCATAATTGGTCAGGATAATTCACCTTTCAATGAAATGGCTAATCTCTTTACTTCGCACTTATGGCATTTGGCACGACCATTGAGTATATGTTTCTTGAGATTATTTTCAGTTGTGATTGTTCGAATCTTGTTATCAATATTTTGGTAGTAAGTACTTCGTATTTGAAATATTAACTGATTTCAGAAATGGCTACCCTATGATTAAAAATATATTCAACGGTGTGTCGGGATATATCTCTTACAGAGGTGGCGCGAGCCATTGGACATTTGTGATGCATCGTGTTTCGGGGCTCGGGACACTTCTCTTTCTGAGTATGCACATTCTGCTTGAATCCACTGCTCACTTTGCACCACATTACTATGACAGACTCAATGCAGGGCTACGCAACCCTTTCGCGCTTGTTGCGGAAATCCTTTTAGCCTTCTTTGTCATCTTCCATGGGGTCAACGGATTTAGAATTGCTTACATTGACCTTTTTCGCAAGGATTTATGGTCGCTTCCATCTGGACCCAAAACTGCTAAGGCAACATGGATAATTTCTTTTATCCTTTGGATTCCCGCCCTTATTATTATGCTCCTCCATAGCCTAAAATTGATTTAATAGAGAATATATTATGATAGCCAAACGCCGTACTTTCTTCAAACATGGATTTGAGATAACCACGTGGAAGTATATGCGCCTGAGTGCAATTTTGCTGGTGCCATTGGTTTGGATTCACGCTATATTGAACACGCTGATTGCTGGACCCGAAAACATAAACCTTAATTATGTTGCTATGCGTTGGTCTTCGATTGGGTGGCGCATTTACTCCACTCTGCTATTAGCTTTCGCCTTTTCACATGGCATAACAGGTTTTCGGCAAATCTTGTTCGACTTTGCTACCAACTCCACCACTCGGAGAATATTGAACTTATTTCTATTTTTTTTCTGGATAGTGCTTTCTCTTGTAGGTGCGACCGGAATCATCAGCGGTGTAGGAAAATAATTTTTCAAAAGGAGAATACAAATTATGAACTACTCAAAAATGTTCCTGCTTTGCAATGAATTTCTTCAACAGGCTACAACAAGGCGCGCAGGTATGGATGGCAATTACACGAAAAGGATTTTTTCATGAACAAACTTCTGGAATCCCATTCACATGAAGATATAAATATTGCATCCACATGGTCCCCCCCAATCCCTGCATACCTTGAGGATATTTATTGGTGGACATACACTCGCCCTTATGCGATTGCGTTCTGGGATAGAGAATGGTTGGTTAACCTTATATTGTTTGGCAACTTTGTTCGCTTGCGTGATTCAGCAATGAACGAACTCGAAACTGGTATTTGTAGCACTTTACAAATTTCTTGTGTATATGGAGATTTTTCATCCAAACTTGCGCAACGTGTTGCGAAAAATGGCTCGCTCGATATTGTGGACGTAGTTCCTATTCAACTGGATAATGTTCGCCGTAAACTTCCCATAGGTGACCGAGTGCATACTGTGCAGTGCGATGCGACAAAACTTAAATTTTCTGATGCCAGTTACGACCAAGTCGTCATATTTTTTCTTTTGCATGAGGTGCCTGCATCTGTCAAAGAAAAAACATTAAGTGAGGCGTTGCGTGTCCTCAAACCGGGCGGCAAACTGGTGATTGTGGATTACCATCAGCCATCAATTTTTAATCCATTGCGTTATTTACTTCACCCCCTACTTAAACTTCTCGAACCATTCTCACTTGATATGTGGAAACAAAGTATTGAAAGTTGGCTACCAAAAGAGTTCGTGCCAGCCGAATACACAAAATCAACTTTCTTTGGTGGGGTGTATCAAAAGGTTGTTATACGCGTTTGATGTTCACTTTTGATATGTATTTTTGGTCATTTCATTAGAAAGTAAAAAGAGGAAATGTTTAGTAGATTATTCAGACAATTATTATCTAAATTGTCTATATAATCTCACAAATCTTGCATTAATTTGGTTTAGGGTGTATATTATTAAAATAAGATTAACATATTTAGACATTATGGATTTTTAATCTTAACTCATAGGAAATTATAAACAGAGGCTTACTGAATTATTAAGGAGAAAGCAAAATGTTACTAAAAAGAATCTTAGTTCTTGTAGGTATGCTCCTTATCACTGTTGCAATTATTTCCGCGTGCAATGGAAATCCTACGTCAACGCCAGAAACTCCAACTCCCTCATTACCAGACATACCAAATATAGCTGATTGGCAAGGGTCTGCACACGCAGATGTGACGGGTGAACCATTCCGCCACTGGGATGCAGATGACCCAGCTGAGGTTCCCGCTACATGTGCAAAATGCCATACGAGTGCTGGTTATCAAGATTTTCTCGGTGTAGATGGTAGTGAAGCTAGTAAAGTAGATGCAGGTGTCCCTGCGCAAGAATCGCAAGGTATCCAATGTGTGGCATGCCATAACGCTGTTACTTTCTCAAAAACCACTGTGACATTTCCATCTGGGGTGGAAGTCACGGCTGGAGATGATGTGCGTTGCATGGAATGTCATCAAGGACGTGAATCAAAAATTAGTGTAGATGCCCAAATCGAAAGATTTGCTGTGACTGATATGGATGCAATCGTTATGCCAATCAAGAATGATGAGGGCAATGATGTCAGCTTCGGTTTCCGCAATGTTCATTATTATGCGGCGGCGGCTACGTTGTATGGTGGAATCACTCATGGTGGTTATGAATATGATGGTTTGACTTATGATTCGAAAAATACCCATGTTACAGGTTACGATAGTTGTATTGGCTGTCACGACCCACACACACTTAATGTAAAAGTTGACCAATGTGCAACCTGCCATGAAAATGTTGCCACAGTCGAAGACTTGAAATCCATTCGTATGGTCAGTTCTGCTCCTGATTACGATGGAGATGGCAACGTCCAAGAAGGCATGTATTATGAAATCGAAGGCTTACAAGATGTTCTGTATGCTGAAATCCAAGCCTATGCAACAAATACAATTGGAACGGGTATCGTCTATGATTCTGAAGCATATCCATACTGGTTTGTTGATGCCGATGGAGATGGCGCGGCTGACCAAGGTCAAGATGGTGCGATTGGATACAACACATGGACTGCACGCTTGCTTAAGGCGGCTTACAACTATCAAGTCTCTTTGAAAGATACTGGCGCTTACGCACATGGGAACAAGTACATTGTGCAGTTGCTATTTGATTCGATTGCAGACCTCGGTGGCGAGACAGATAATCTGGTACGCACAGATGCGGCTCATTTTGCAGGCAACACAGAGCCATTTCGCCATTGGGATGCAGAGGAGGAAGGCAACGGAACTGTGCCAGCCGCATGTGTCAAATGCCATACAGCTACAGGCTTACCAACTTACCTCTCAACCGGAGGCACAACAGTTGTGACATCCAGTGGTACAACCACAATTGTCGGAGTTGGTCCAATGCCCGCCGGTAACGGCTTCATGTGTACAACTTGCCATACCGACCCAGGCGGTGGTGAACGTTATCAAGTCAATTCAGTTATCTTCCCAAGCGGCAAAACCGTAAGTTTTGGCGGTCAGGATGCGGACGGCAACTTCCTAGCTGATGATTCCAATCTTTGTATATCCTGCCATCAAGGTCGTGAATCCACAACTAGTATGAATAACGCCTTGAGAGGCAAAGACCCAGATACGGTTGATGCAAAAATCCGTTTCAAGAATATTCACTACTTTGCGGCAGGGGCAACCATCTTTGGTGCCGATGTTCAAGGTGCTTATCTCTTCGAGGGCAAAGAATATGTAAGCCAGAACATGCATGCCAGCCCAGAAGGTAAAATGAACGAATGTAAGGATTGTCATGATGTACATGCGCTCGAACCTAAAGTTGAAGCATGTCAAACCTGTCATGACACCACTGACCCCACAACAATACGTGTGTCTGATGTGGATTACGATGGTGATGGTGATGTAACAGAAGGCATTAAAGGTGAGATAGACACTATCGCAGAAGCCTTATATGCTGAAATGCAGAAGTACGCTGAATCACATGGCGGCGCTATCACCTATGATTCACACGCCTACCCATACTTCTTCGGCGCAGACGGAAAATCTTATGCCACATGGACTCCCAATCTGGTCAAAGCCGCATTCAATTATCAATACATACATACAGACCCAGGCGCCTATATCCACAATCCAAAGTTTGTGATTCAATTCCTTATTGATTCAATTGAATCTTTGGGTGGCGATGTGAGTGCATATACACGCCCATAGAAGAGGCTCTTTATATGAAAAGATGGTAGACATTTGCCTACCATCTTTTCGTATTCATACGGAATTAGTATATTAAAATTGGAGCGATGATTAATTGAGGAGAATCAAATGAGACATAGACAGCAAATAAGTGCGCCTCCACTCTGGACTTTGTGCTTGTTCTTTGGTCTTGGGCTTTTAATCTTCGCCCTAACCTCTTCTATAACTCCCGCACAAGCAGCACCGAATCAATTTCAGGGAAATCAGCCAACAAATGATTTCTGTTTAGCATGTCACCAGCAAGAGGGTCTGGAACTTACACTTGGCAACGAATCCCTTCCCGTTACAATTAATCCAACTGCATTCGGGCTGTCAGTCCATAATGAAGAGAATATTAAATGTGTAGATTGTCATACCAATATCAGCGAATATCCCCACCCAGAAGTACAAGAAAATACTGCCCATGATTTCTCTCAAAACCTAAACACTACATGCAAAGATTGTCATGAAGAACAGTATTCAAATGCTCAAGATAGTGTGCATCAAAAAGCCCAAAATGAAGGAAATGAAAATGCACCACTCTGTTCAAATTGTCATAACCCGCACACGCAAGGTCGCATCATCGGCACGGAAAGTAATCAGTTAACCATTTCTGCTCGCCTCCATATTCCACAAACGTGCGCACAATGTCATAGTGAAAAATACGAACAATACAAAGCAAGCGTGCATGGCAAGGCTTTGACTGAGGAGGGTAATCTAGATGTTCCCACCTGCACAGATTGTCATGGCGTACACAACATTGAAGACCCCACAACAGCCGCTTTCCGAAACAATACACCTGCTTTATGTGCAGACTGTCACGACAATGCCGAAATCATGGATAAGTACGGAATTTCAACCAATGTGCTAGAAACTTATGTCGCAGATTTCCACGGTACAAATGTAAAACTATTCGGTGAACAATCCCCCAATGAAACCACAAACAAAGCCGTATGTACCGATTGCCATGGCGTGCATGACATTTCAAGCGTGGATAATGCAGAAACTGGCATTGCCCTGCGTGAAAACCTCCTAATCAAATGTCAAGTTTGTCACCCGGATGCGACAGCAAACTTCCCAGGCGCGTGGATGAGTCATTACGAACCCAGTCCTGAACATAACCCCATCGTGTTTTATGTCAATCTTTTTTACCAGATTATGATTCCTGGAATCATTGGTGGCATGGTCTTCTTCATTCTCACAGACATATACAGGCGCAGAATTAATCGTGCAAAAGGAGTAAAACACTCATGACCACCAAACAAAAACTTTACCTTCGCTTCCCTCTTGCGCGACGCATCGAACATATTGTATTGATAACCACCTTCGTCATCCTTGCAGGTACAGGACTACCGCAAAAATATTACAACTCACCAATCAGTGCGTTCATTGTAAAAACTCTTGGTGGCATCGAAAATGTCTACGATATTCATCACATTGCTTCTGTCATTGTCATGATAGCAATGACATATCATCTACTCACCATTGGGTATCAGGTTTTCGTCTTACGCTCCAAATGGTCTATGATGCTTTATCCACAAGATTTGAAAGACGGACTCCAAGCCCTGCTCTATAACATCGGATTGGCAAAGACTGCGCCCAAAATGGGCAGATATACTTTTGAGGAAAAATTTGAATACTGGGCATTTGTTTGGGGCTATTCTGTAATGGGTATTACAGGATTCTTAATGTGGAATCCAATTACAGCCACAAAATACGTCCCCGGTGAACTCGTACCCGCCGCCAAAGCCGCACACGGCGGTGAAGCCGTGCTAGCAGTATTGGCTATTTTGATTTGGCATATGTACCACGTACGCATCAAACGTACCAATAATTCTATGTTTACAGGTTACCAGACTGAAGAAGAAATGCAAGAAGACCACCCACTTGAATTGGAAGAAATCAAAGCAGGGCTTGCAGACCAGAGACCTGACCCAGCCACTCTTCGTAAACGACAAATGATTTACTATCCTATCGCCGCAATCCTGACAATTATTATGCTCACTGGTGCATATGGTTACATTACTATCGAAGACACTGCTCCAACAACCATCACACCGATAACAGAGACGATTGCCCCTCCTTCACAGTCTCCATAACCTTGAAACCTATTTATTAATTTCTCCTTTATGACTAAAGTTTTTGGAATTAGAACTTATCTCAAAAACTCTCTTTTCGTCATTGCGAGGAAGACTTTAGTCTGACGAAGCAATCTCACGACTAATCGTAAGAGCAAATTGTGTTGAGGATTGCTTCGCTTCGCTCGCAATGACGGGGTTGTGGTATTTTTGAGATAACTTGTAGTAAGCTCGTCTAATTCCAAAAACCTGTTGAAATATTCCTGACCAAAACTCAGGCATATTTAATGTCACTATGTAAAATAAGGTTGTATTTATTTTTTTGGAGGAAGCATGAAACCTAAGTTCTTAATCGGCGGTGGGATGATTTTAGCCGCTGTTTTTTATCTGATTTTTTCTGCTACAACCGCCAGCGCTGAGCGTTTTATGACGGTGGATGAAATGTTAGCAGAAACGCCTGAAATTGTTGGGGATAGTTTACGCATCACCGGCGCAGTGATTGGCGACACGATTCAATACGACCCTGACACATTAACCTTAACCTTTGAAATTGCCCACGCCCCCGCAGACTTTAAAGAAATTGAAGAACAAGGCGGTTTGGCAAAAGTGTTATATGATGCCGTCCATGACCCAACCCGCGCGCGTGTCAAAGTGATTTATATCGGTGTGAAGCCAGATTTATTACGCACGGAAGCGCAAGCCATTATGACCGGTACACTTGATGAAAACGGCGTTTTTCACGCCACCGAATTATTGTTGAAATGCCCTACTCGTTACGAACAGGCACTGCCTGAGCAAACGACCCAACCTTAAGAAAGTAATCCGCTCATCTTCGCCAATCTACACAAATTTATTAAGACTAGCGAAGATGAGCGAAGATAAGTGGAAAACGATATGATTGTAGAATTTGGATATGGCGTTTTAGTTCTCAGTTTTTTGGTTACAGTCTATAGCGGGGTTGCGGCAGTATATGGAGTCAGGAAAAAATCTGCATCTTGGGTGGAGAGTGCACGGCGTGCGCAATTGCTCACCTTTCCTTTAATTTCGATTTCATCGCTGGTTTTAATTTATCTCTTGGTTAATAATCATTTTGAGGTTTCATTTGCTTATGAAGTCACCAGCCTCAGTATGCCGGCCTATTTGAAAATCACCGCATGGTGGGGCGGGCAGGCTGGCTCTATGTTATTTTGGTCTTGGTTGCTGTCTATGTTCACATCACTGGTCACCTTAAGAAAATGGGACAGAGACATTGAATTTCTGCCATGGGTGATTCTCGTTTCAGCAGTCACATTGACATTCTTTTTAGGAATGATTGTTTTCTTTGAAAATCCATTTTCACGCTTTTGGTTAGTCAATGGAAATGTCGTTGAGAGTATGTTCCAGCCTGTCGCGGCAACCATCTTTCGACCCGAAGATGGACGCGGACTAAATCCATTACTACGGCATCCCGGTATGGTTATCCACCCGCCCATGCTATATCTTGGTTTCGTCTCATACGTCATTCCGTATGCGTTCGCAATGGCGGCATTAATTACCGGACGAACAGATGACCGTTGGATTCGTATCACACGCCGTTGGTCTTTATGGGCTTGGCTATTTTTATCTTTCGGTCTCGTCCTCGGCGGGCGTTGGGCTTACGACGTTTTAGGCTGGGGCGGTTATTGGGGTTGGGACCCAGTTGAAATTGCAGCATTCATGCCTTGGCTCACTGGCACCGCCTTTTTACATTCCGTGATGATTCAAGAAAAACGTGGCATGTTAAAACAATGGAACATGGTCTTGATTATCCTCACGTACTCGCTCGTCATCTTTGGGACATTCCTAACGCGTTCAGGTGTATTGTCGTCAGTGCATTCATTTGCAAACAGTCCCATCGGTCCGTTTTTTATGGGCTTCGTCACACTCACATTAGTTGTCTCTGTTTGGTTAGTCATCAAACGTTGGAACGAACTGCGCAGTGAAACTGAAATGAAATCTATGCTTTCACGTGAAGCCTTATTTTTGTTAAACAACTTACTCTTCATCAGCATTCTCGTGGTTTGTTTTTGGGGCGTGATTTATCCGCTCATTTCAGAATTGGTCAGCGGGCAAAAAGTGACAGTCGGTCCGCCCTATTATGAACGCGCCACAGGTCCGCTATTTGCAGGTTTGCTTTTTTTGATGGCGATTGCGCCCTTCTCTGCTTGGGGACATTCGACATTGCAGACGCTTGGACGCGCAGTTTGGAAATCTATCCTCGCCTCTTTGGTCTTAACGTTCATCCTGTTTTTTACATATACACAGAATCTTTACGCCCTAATTGGATTCTTCTTGGTTGCTTTGGCTTTATTCGCAACCACTCACGAATTTTATCGCGGCGCATTGGCGAGACAAAAAACTCAAAACGAAAATTTCTTCACCGCCTTATCCAACTTGATGATGCGCAACCGCAGACGCTATGGTGGTTATATCATTCACATCAGCATGGCGTTAATGGCAATTGGCATTCTCGGCATTGAACTCTTCCAAAAAGAGACTCAAGGCACAGTGGCGCAAGGTGAATCATTAATTGTCGGCGAATATCGCGTGGAATATCGTGAATTGGCTTCGTGGGGCGTTCAAAGTGACGGTGTGAATTACACACGCGCTGTTTTAGATATTTACGAAAATGGAATTTATCTTGGGCAGTTATATCCACGCATTGACTATTTCTATGATGCCGAACAAACTATGACGATTCCCGGTCAACGCTCAACCTTCAGAGATGATTTATATATTTTGCTTGTAGATTGGCAACCTGTTTCAAATAGCGGCGCGACGTTTAAGATTTATGTCAACCCGTTGGTGAATTGGATGTGGATTGGTTCTTTGGTCTTTTTAGTTGGCATCATTTTTGCCGCCTGGCCCGATAAAGACCCAGAGGCTGTTTCTGCACGGGTGAAAAAATCCGTAAGCCAAACTTCTGCGGCGGATTAATAATCAGTTATCAGTAATTCGTAAAGAGATTAGATGATAAATATAATTTTAACCAAACATTTTTTACGCATCACGGGTTACACATTCCTGTTAGCAATTTCATTTGCATCTATTTCAACTCATTTTGCCTACGCACAAGATGATATTCCTACAGATGACGAAGTGAATGAAGTTGCTAAAGGGCTATATTGCCCGGTCTGTGAAAACACGCCATTAGATGTTTGCCCCACTGAAGCATGTAAGCAATGGAGAAATGTAATCCGCACACAACTTGCGGAAGGTAAAACTGAAGAAGAGATTAAGCAATATTTTGTAGATTATTATGGTGACCGGGTTTTGGCGGAACCTCCGCGCACGGGGTTGAACTGGTTGATTTATGTTTTGCCACCTGCTTTGATTTTACTCGGTGCGGTTTGGCTCTTCAAAAATTTTCAGGCGTGGACCAAGCCAAAAGTTGTTGAATCAGTTTCTATTCAAGAGAGAAGCGATGATTCATCAACAGATAAATATATTTCACAACTTGAAGAAGAATTGAAAAAGAGGAATTAAGTTTTAATGTCTGAAATCAATCAAAGAAAAAGTGTACCCTTATGGATTCAAGTTTTAATTTGGCTTTTTATTGCGGCATTGTTGGTTTTGGTCGGAAGTACGTTAAGCAAACGCCAGCAAGGCAGAATTCAAACTGGCGATAAACTGCCTGATTTTTCGGTGACGTTATTTAGTGGTTATGAATTTGAAGGTAAAAGTGAAGTAAGCCTTTCAGATTTTGCTGGTAAAGTGGTGGTGTTAAATTTTTGGGCTTCATGGTGCAAGCCTTGTGAACAAGAAGCCGCCGAGTTGGAAGAAGCCTGGAGATTTTATAACGGTGAAGTAATTTTTCTCGGTATGGATTATGTAGATACAGAACCCGAAGCACGTACTTATTTGAAAAAATTTCAAATTACGTATCCAAATGGTCCAGATTTGAGAACCAGCCTTTCGCAAATGTTTCGCATTACTGGTGTACCAGAAACATATTTTATTGACCAACAAGGTGTCTTGTATTATATAAAAGTTGGTCCGTTTCTTTCTATCGATGAAATAAAATCTATCATTGAGCAAAAACTGCAATAAGTTATTTCATCACAAAGGATACAAAGTATCACAAAGTTTTTTTCTTTGTGAGCCTTTGTGACACTTCGTGGTAGACAAATATCAAAGGGTAACGAATGGAACTAGGGTCTGTCTTTCTTATTTTGGCTGTGTTGGTAATTGCTGGCATATATTTGTACGCACCGTTTACAGAACGTGTGCGCCAAGTAGATATTGACGAATCACATGAAGTTTCTGGATTAAAAGCCGAACGTGACCGCGTCATTAATTCTTTGCAAGAATTAGATTTCGATTTCAAACTCGGCAAGGTTCCTGCAGAAGATTATCCCGAACAACGTGCAAATCTGTTACAAAGAGGCGCGGAGATTCTTCGTCAACTGGATGAATTTGAACCTGCTTCTTCACTGAAAAAAATAGAAGACCATATTGAAAAAAACACATCAGCTTCGCAATTGGATAATGCTGAAATTGAAGCCATGCTGGCAGAACGACGCAAAGCAAAACAAAGCAAATCGGCTGGGTTTTGTCCGAAATGCGGCAAACCTGTTTTAGTAACCGATAAATTTTGTCCATCATGTGGAAAGGCTTTGTAATAATTAAGTAATTGGTTACAAACCTAAAAATTAGCGTTATTCGCCCATTCGCGGAATTCGCGTTAAGATTTTAATTACTAATCACGTTCTTTATAGAGGAATTAATGAAATTAAGGCACACAATATTTTTATCTATCATCACACTGGCACTCTCAGCTTGCAACATGACACTTGCGAGAGATGTCACTCCCCCGCCAAATATCGTCATGCCAACTGCCGTGCCAACTATGGGCGCGTTATATCCATCCAGTAAACCTGATATTGCAAATGGAGAAATTATTTTCGCAGAAAAATGCGCGCCGTGTCATGGCGATTCTGGTTTGGGTGATGGC
>JAEURF010000129.1 GCA_016789205.1 Anaerolineales bacterium | reverse complement strand
AATCTCACAAATCATGTTTACAATCTCAATATTTGTGGGTTGATTTTCTCCGCCAATATTATAGGTTTCGCCGAGACTACCATTCTTTAATACCAAATGAATTGCCTCGCAATGGTCTTCAACATATAGCCAATCTCGTATCTGTTTGCCATCCCCATATATAGGTAGTGATTTCTTTTGTAAAGCGTTTATTATTGTTAATGGAATTAATTTTTCAGGAAATTGATAAGGCCCATAATTATTCGAGCAATTTGTGATTGTAATTGGTAAACCGTATGTATGATAATAAGCCCGCACAAGATGGTCTGAAGCAGCTTTAGAAGCAGAATATGGCGAACGAGGGTCGTAAGGCGTACTCTCAGTAAATGCTGGGCTATCAGGAAATAATGAGCCAAAGACTTCATCAGTTGACACATGGTGAAATCTAAAATCATTTTTATTCTCGGCTTTATTCCAAGCATAATGGGCGGCTTGCAATAAGTTAAATGTGCCGACTATATTTGTCTGAATAAATGGTGCGGGTCCCAAAATTGAACGGTCTACATGTGACTCAGCCGCAAAGTGGATAATTGTATCTATTTGATATTGCTCTACTATTTTTTTAACAAACGCAAAATCACAAATATCACCTTGAATAAATATATGACGTGTAGTATCAGATAAATATTCAAGGTTTGCTAAACTGCCCGCATACGTTAAAGCATCTATATCGATAATTTGTGCACCTGCTTCAGTTTTGAGCAAATAACGGACAAAGTTTGAGCCGATGAACCCAGCACCGCCTGTAATTAATACATTCTTCATAAGTAAATTCCGCTACACTACTTTCTTATTGAATACGTCTTTTGTATCAAGCCAATTATAAAGTCTGGAGCTGGCTTTCCCATCTAAAGGTGTACATAATTTTTGAAGGTTCTTTTCCCATTTTGATTTTTTCTCTGCAAAAACATCGCCTTGGGTAATACATTCATTTATTGCTTTTTGAAGTTCTGCTTGGTTGGTATAAAGAAATGCGCCTTCTTCAACATCTTGGATACGCCCAAAATCATAGCGGCGGGTAGGTTTATAAGAGATGGGCATACAACCCGATGCAATGGCTTCAATTCCTACAGATGATGTGCCTGTAATCATAAATTGCGATGTCAATAATAATTCATGTAAATCACCTGCTACCACCTGATAATTTGTAACGGAGTGCAATTGCGAGGCATCTTTTAATTCATCATTCAAAATTGCCCAATAATGAAAACGGACAAGAAAATATAATTGTGGATATGATTTGGCAATCGCAAAAGCCCAATCCAATATCATTAGGGCTTCTTCTTTGAGGCTAGGTAATGCCAAAATTGCAAGCACAGTTTCCCCGTTATGGTTGAAGCGATCTTTGATTTTCTCTTTTGCTTTATCACGTTCTGTTTGTGAATCAATTTTCAAATATGGATATCGAACGGGACCTGTTAGTTGAACTCGGTCTTTTCCTAGTTTTTTCATAAGTAAGTTATAGGTTGTTTCGCCATACGCCGCAACATAATCTGGCAGAGGTGCAAATGGAGGTATCAGTTGGTGAGTTTGGCTGATTTGTTCTGGCAAAAAATAATATCCGAGGTGACTTTTGCCTGACAAAGAAGTTTGTAAGCCAATTAGTTTAATAGATTGATTTTCTTTTTTAAGGCCTGCTGAAAATGCCTTTTCAATTGGCTGCGCTTCAAAAGCGCATACCGCTGAGGAAATGTTTTTTACTTTTTTTATTAGATTTGCACTCGCATAAGTAACGATTAAAGATTGGGCAAATCCTAGATTCCAGATTTCATGTTTAAATTCACGAACAAGAAGATGTTTTACATCAATAGAGTCAAGGTGTACATTTGTGTTCGATAATTTCTGAAACCAAAAAGAAAGCTCCTTACCCCAGCCAACTCTAAAATATATAAATAAGAAATCTTGAAATGATAACAATGACTGTATGAAGGAAATTTGACTTTGATGAGCAAGTTTCTTCCAATATCTTATATCGCTGATGAGATTTCGTAGTTTCATGGTAGGAATAGCCAAATATTTCAAACGATACCCATGTTTTTTTAATTCAACGGGGAAATCTCCAAAAGCCATGTTTTCAAAAATACCCTTATTATTTTTAGACCACAATGTGGGAAAAATCGTTAACCCAAGAACATAAGCCGAATTTTCTTTTTCGAGTTCGCCAATCTTGAACATATTAAAAATAAACCAGTAAGCCAATGAAGATACAAATTGTAGCCACCATGAGACAATCAAAGACACAGTGTTTCGATAATAAAGCGGTTTATCTTGTTTGAGAATCTTTGTTTCAATATTTGTTAGATTAAGTTTTTTACAAATTTCACGCACTGGTATCTCAAGTAATTCATCATCAGTGACCAATAAAACTTTTTGATAATCATTTTTTTGCAAAACTTCTTTTAATACAAACAAGGCATATAGCTTATCAATGAGTGGGTTTCGTAAGACACTCATTTCAGAGATTGGCATGAGCCAATATAAACTAACTTTTTTATCTAAAACAGTAATATCTAATAAACCTGTTGACTTTGCGGTTTCATACAAAAAGCGCGGATATAACTCTCGAATCTTTTCGCTAACTGCATCTGAAATTTCTTTTATGTCCAGCCAAGTTTCATCAAAATTATCTTTAGGCGGAATCGACTCAGCAAGTGACAATACACGAACTTTGCGTCCTTGTGACTTTACAAATTGGATGTATTCGCTTCTTCCCCACTCGTGGACTTGATCCAATATTTCGACAATTAATTCACCTTGAGGTTTTTCTATCATTTTGCAAACAATTTATCTTCTAATGCTTGAAAACTATGAACAATGTATACATCATTAGGGAAGCCGCCATTTCCATTTTGGATATAACCATAAAATGGAGTCTTTGTTTCTAAAGCGGCTTTGTAATCATTAATCGCATCACCAATAAAGGGCATTTCTTCTGTTCTTATATTATAGCGTTTCAAAATATCAAGAATGATGTCAGGTTTACTTCTAGGCGTGCCATGTATTTCTTTGAAGTAAGGCGTTAAGTCGCGTTTCGCAGCAATTTCCTGCAATTCATCTTGCGGCGTTCCAGAAGCAATAAATAAAGGAATTTGTTTTGAGTATTTTTGAAGAAATTCTAAAGCGCCTGGCATGTATTCACATGCAATTACTTTTTGCATTACAAGTTTAGAAAATTTTTCTCCTAATTCTTGCGAAAGTTCTTGGGTAAGCGGTTTCTTCAAAATTTCTCGATAAATAATTTCAAACTTAACAAAACGAGACATGCCACCATTTGCCAAGTGAAAATTGAGAATGGCTTGCAGGTGTTCTTTTTCGTTTGAAAAAAGTTCACGAAAGGCTTCGGTCTTGACGTTTACAGAATCGACAATCACGCCGTCAAAGTCAAACAGGATGGCTTTGATTGTCATTCTTTTTTGCTCTGACCTGATTGATAAATTTCATCTAAACAGTCTAACAAGCCTTGTCCCATATCTACATAGTAGTTGTTGACTAGTTTCTTACCAATTTTTGGATGAAAAGTATAAGGCGTCAGGCTGTAATGACCAGATGTCCCTGAGTCAAGAGGCGGTTGTAAATCTACTTGCACATCTGCCCCAACCATTTCTCGAATCATTTGCATCAAATCACGAAAACGCATAGGGTGATTACCTGTTAAGATGATGTTTTGATTTTCAAACTCGTCATCCAATATTTGTACACTGGCACGTGAAGCATCTTCCACATGAATATACTCACGCATTTCATCACCAGTGGCATGGACTGAAATTTTTCTTTCAGTTAATGCTTGTTTGAGATAACGATAGACACTGTTACGAGTATCAGCACGGCGACCATACAATGTGCCATAACGCAAAATGGTGTAACTCAAACCAAAGCGCCGATGATATTCTTCAATGTATGATTCACATGCTTGCTTACTGACTCGGTAAAAACCGCCCGCTTCAGAATAAACATAAATAGTAGAAGCAAATACAAAGCGTTTTATATTTGCGTGGCGCGTGGCTTCAAGTAAATTGACACAGCCCAAAACATTCAAACGAACTGTATCAATCGGACGGGCTAAGGCATCATCTAAATCTGCCAGCCCTGCAAAGTGATATATCACATCTTGACCTTCTATTGCTTTTTTAATGGCTTCGCTATCAAGAATATCACCTTGAATAAATGTTTGACTCGCTTGCAAATAGGGTGAAGGCTTCATATCAAAAATAGTCACTTCATGTTTGGCATTGGTTAATGCATCCGCAAGGTGACTGCCAACAAAACCCGAACCTCCAAATACGATAACTTTCATACATTGTTTCCTAAAGCGGCAATTTGATATTCACTCTCTGGCACAATGCTTTTGAGTGTTTCACCGTTCAAAAAACGCACGGCTTCTTCTGTGGCTTCAATTTCCATGCGCGAGCGGCAATCAGCTGACATAGAACCCATGTGACAAGTGAGCAAGCAATTTTCAAGTGTGCCTAATTCACCGGCATAAGGTTCGCGTTCAAATACATCAATTGCCGCGCCAGCAATCCGTTGAGAGCGTAATGCTTGGGCAAGGTCTTTTTCATTAATCATATTACCGCGAGATGTATTTACTAATAAAACATCTTTCTTCATTAAATTAATTTCATTGGTAGTGATTAATGTACGTGTTATTGGCGTTAAAGGAAGATGTAAAGAGATAATATCTGCAGAACGATATATCTCTTCTTTTTCAACCCATTCAATATTATGTAATTTTCCAAATTCAATATCGGGGTTTAAGTCATTGGCAAGGATTCGCACAGATGGAAAGCCGCCGCGTAAATGTTTTATAACTAATTTACCAACTCGTCCTACGCCAATTAAACCGACTGTCATTTCAGAAAGCCTACGCCCCATAAAACGATGCCAAACACCATTACGCATATTTCTATCCGAAAGTGAAATGCCACGCAATAATGCTAACATTTGCCCCACTGCTAATTCAGCCACAGCAGGCGATGGTGCATCTGGTGTATAAGTCACTTGCACACCACGTTCACGCGCTGCAATTAAATTCACACTATCTAAACCAATTCCAACACGGGCAATCAAGCCGAGGTTAGAAGCAGAAGCGATAACTTTCTCTGTAATCGGTTCCG
>JAEURF010000128.1 GCA_016789205.1 Anaerolineales bacterium | reverse complement strand
CTTTGATAAACGACTCGCATATCAAAACCTTGAGCACGTTTCGCTACCGCCTGACCAATTCTTCCAAACCCGATAATCCCTAATGTAGCACCAGATAAATCAGCACCGAGTAAAAGATTCGGAATCCATGTTTGCCATTTGCCAGCCCGCAAAAATCTTTCTGCTTCGGTGATTCTTCTTGCGGCGGACAGTAATAATGCAAAGGCTTGGTCGGCTGTGGCATCTGCCAAAACGCCGGGTGTGTTTCCAATTGCAATTTTTCTTTTCGTCGCTTCTGCAATAGATATATGATTCACACCTACAGACATACTGCTGATTACTTTCAATTGCGGACCAATTGAGTCCATTAACTCTGCATCCATTTTTTCGGTGAGAGTACACAGCAAACCATCAACACCTTTTGATTTTTGAATTAATTCTTCACGAGTCATCGGAAGGTCTGGAGTCCAAATATCGAAGTTAGGATAATGTTGACGAAGCAGAGTCAAGCCTGCGTCAGGGATGAGGCGTGTAATCAGAATTTTGGGATGAGTCATGTCCAGAGTATAATCCGCATCATGGTAAAAATTAAACAAGCAAATTCACGTCATTGTTTTATTTGTGGTTTGGAAAATCCTGTGGGTTTGCGTTTAAGTTTTTATGAAACTGAACCCGGTGTAGTGGAGACAGAATATCTTGCGCCTGAACATTTTCAAGGATATCCAAATGTTTTGCATGGTGGAATTGTAGCGGCGATATTAGATGAAATTACTGGGCGGGCGCACATGGGCAGTGATGTACATAATCCGCGTTTTGTGTTTACTGGAAAATTGGAAGTGAAGTATCGAAAAAATGTGCCGATTGGAAAGTTATTAAAGTTTGTTGGCAAAGTGGGCAAAAATAAAAGTAGAGTTGTGGAAGCATGGGCGGGTGTGTATGATGCTGAGACAAATGAATTGTTAGCCGAAGGAACTGGTTTACATATTGATGTACCGAAAAATCAAATTGATTTATCGCAACTCGAAGCATTGGGTTGGAAAGTGTATCCAGATTAATAATATGAAAACAAAAATATTTTTCAAGTTCATCATTTTTATTTTTTTATTTGGATTGATTATCAATCCGCAAAGTGAATCATTTGCACAAGGTGGTTGTTTTGATCCATCAGGTGGACCGATTCCCTGCACATCTACACCCGAACCAGATGAGCCAGATGAAGTAGAAAGAACATCTACATCTGTTCCACCAACCTTTACATACACACCTACTTTTACTCCTACAAATACATTCACACCGACTGCAACGCAAACACCATCAGCGACATCAACTCCTACTAATACACCAACTCTAACTTTTACCCCTACTGCAACAGTTACACCAACGCCGACACCGATTCCACCTGCAAATATTGTTTTGCCCGGCGCAGGCATTGGAGCATTGATTTTATTTTTGATTGTAGGAGTGTTTTTTCCATTAATTCAAAGAATTCGTGTAAGAAGGCGTGGCTATTAAATTTCTTAAAAACCTTGCCGCGAATTTCGCTAATTCACGCGAATTATTGAAAAATCAGCGAAAATTCGTGTAATTCGCGGCAAAAACATTAACTTATATTGAAAACTCATAATGTCATTTCATGGAAAACATCCTATTCATCCTCACTTACATCGCCGTTTCCGCATCCGCAATTTCTGGCGCACTCGAAGCGCGAAAAAATGAAATGGACATTGTCGGCGCCATGACGATTGCATTTGTCACTGCTTTTGGTGGCGGAACGATTCGAGATTTATTACTTGGGCGCACACCTATCTTTTGGGTTGTTGACCCACTTTTCTCTATTGTCACATTTTTTGTGGCGTTCATTACATTTTATAGGTTCAATAATTTTCCTACCCACTTATTAAACGTACCGGATGCAATTGGGTTAAGTGTATTTAGTATTCTCGGCGCAACCTACGCCATGCAATTAAATCTTTCAGGCATTGTCGCGATTCTGATGGGAGTCATCACAGGCATTTTCGGTGGCGTATTGCGCGATTTACTTTGCAATCGCGTGCCAAACGTATTCCGTCACAGCACCGAACTCTACGCCACTTGTTCATTCATTGGCACTGGTATATTTATCTTACTGATATGGCTTCAAATCAACCCATTCATCGCTTCTGTTGTTGGTGGATTTGTGATACTTTCATTACGCTTATTATCGGTTCAATTCAAAATCACATTGCCAAAACCTTAGATACTGCGTGCCCGTATGGGTATAATCATGTTGGAGAAACAAATATGATAACAACCTATCACCGCCCGAAAACATTAGACGAAGCCCTGAAACTTTTGACTCAACCAAACACAGTTCCACTAGGTGGAGGCACGCTTCTTTCTCACGGGACATCTGATTCTGTCTCCGTCGTAGATTTACAACTCCTCAAACTTGATTCAATTACAAAAAAAGGCAATGACCTTGAAATCGGTGCGACTTGCACCTTGCAATCATTATTTGAATCTGAACATTGCCCAGAAGCATTGAAAATTGCTCTCAAACTTGAAGCCCCATTAAACATTCGCAACTCCGCCACAGTAGCTGGGACGGTTGTTTCCAGTGATGGGCGTTCTACGTTTGTAACCATGCTATTGGCGTTAGATGCGAAACTTGACCATAGACCGTTGACCGCAGACCGTCTATCGTCCACCGTCCTCGGTCTTTCAGAATATTTATTGACTCGACCAAAAACATTAATTACTTCAATATCAATTCCACTAAATGCAAAAACTGCTTTTGAATATGTCTCCAAAACCCCAGCAGATAAACCGATTGTTTGCGCCTCACTCGCTCAATGGAATTCTGGCAGAACCAGATTAACCTTAGGCGGTTATGGGCGAAATCCACTGTTGGCGATGGATGGAACAGAATCAAACGGAGTCGAAGAAGCGGCGCGGAATGCGTATCACGAAGCAACTGATGAATGGGCATCCGCTGAATACCGCATGGAAATGGCGGCGGTTTTGTCAAAAAGATGCTTGGAAAATATAAAGTAAGGAGTTCCTTATGCCAATCAGTTTAGGGATTTATGATGTATTCGCCAATCTTTTGCCCGGCGTGTTGTATCTATTTGCAATCAATGAGATTTTGAAAGCACTCGGCGCAAAACACATGGAATTGAACAGCCAAACTTTTACACTAGAATCTTTTATTATTTTGGCATTGGGGTATTTGCTCGGTCATATTTTCAATAACTTCACGTATCGAGGCTGGTTTCGTTTGTTCTATCGCTATCCAAGAGGTTATGTGCGAGATAAAGGAAAATCAAGAGACGAAAACAACCCAAACGAACATGCGCTCAATTCTCTCAAACGGCTTTATCCGGATTTGAATATCAAATTCTATGCCCGCGATGCAGATTTATTGTTTAACGCCATCCAAATTAAAAATAAAGAATTAGCAGACAGAATTGAAACAACGCGCGCCAATGCGATTATGATGCGGAATATTAGTTTCGGATTATTTCTACTTGCACTTGGTGAGTTTATCTTTTTTATCAATCAAGGATTTTCATTAACCTATTTGGTGCTTGTGATCGCATGTTTATTAGGTTCAAGAATTTCTCTTGCACAAACATGGAAATATTACGAATGGTTTTACAAAGATGCTTTTCGAACAGCATTAAGTTATGGTGACTCATTAGATGCAGTTCTTAAAAATATACGTGGCAATTCTAAGCCTACAAAGTAAATTGCAAACTTGAAAAACAAATCATCTTATTCAACCAATCAATTTACATGGATTCCGTTTTATCAGGAGTTGGCGAAGGAACTTGTCCATTGGGAGAATAGACAAGACGAATTAATTACATTTCTCGAAACGCTTCGCAAAGATGGGCATGTGATTACACCTTTGACAGACAAAGATAAAAACAGCTCACGCTTTTTATTAAAAGAAATTGACCCTTTTACCTTTTTCGGTGTCTTCAATCGCGGCATCGGGTTTGACCAACGCCGCAATATCCTCTTACGAATCAAGCAATTTTTCAAATTAAGAAGTGACATTCCAGATGATTTCAACGGCATTCCTATTTTGAATAATTTGAAATCATGGTTTGTTTCTTATCAGGTTACAAGAGATAAAACTGATATTTCAAAATTGTGGAAAGTTTTCAAGTTAAGTCTTGATAAATCGCCTTTGAAAAGTAAACCTTTTTTGAAAGCTTTTGATGAAGCGTTAAAAATCAAAGGGACGAATGTCAATTTAACCATAGGCTTGTTTTGGATTAATCCACAAACTTTTTTAAGTTTAGATTCAACGAACTGCAAACATTTGAAAATCAAAATCCCAGCCAAGGGATTAAGTGCAAAATTTTATGCAGAGACAATTTCACAAGTCACTGCACTTAAAAAATCTTTTCCCGAAATTTCACTTGAAGCCTGGGGCTATGAAAACGAAAGGTCTAGGATGATTGCTGAAACCAAACGTGCTTACAAAACTCAAAAAGCAAAAACACCTTATGGAATTGAAAATTTAATTTCGGATGGAGTCTTCTTAACTGAATCAGAAATTAAAGAGGTTATTGAAAGATTGAAATCCAAAAAGGCTTTGATTTTGCAAGGCTCACCTGGCGTTGGAAAAACATTTCTTGCTAAGAAATTGGCTTATGCTTTGATGCAAGAAATTGACTCAGACCGAGTCGAAATGGTGCAATTTCATCAATCGTATTCGTACGATGATTTCGTGCGTGGCTATCGCCCAGATGGAAATGGTTCTTTCAATTTAAAAAATGGCGTGTTTTATGAATTTTGTCAAAAAGCAATAGATAACCCAGACCAAGAATATGTTTTCATCATTGACGAAATCAATCGCGGAAATTTGAGTCAAATTTTCGGTGAACTACTTATGTTGATTGAAAATGATAAACGTGGAATTGAAAATTCAATTTCACTGGTTTATCAAAGTAAAAATGAAAGTAAGTTTTATATTCCCTCAAATGTATACATCATTGGATTAATGAATTTAGCAGACCGTTCACTGGCAATGGTAGATTACGCTTTAAGAAGAAGATTTGCTTTCTTTACTTTGAATCCACAATACGAAAGCGATATTTTCAAACAGTGGCTTTTGGATAGAAATATGAATCCGCAACTGGTGGATTTGATAATCAAAAGATTATCTTCACTTAATCAGAAAATCAAAGAAGATGCATTGCTTGGAG
>JAEURF010000127.1 GCA_016789205.1 Anaerolineales bacterium | reverse complement strand
AGGATCCGAATCTTTGGTACAGCATCGACGCAATGGCTTGCTTTGTTTCAGGCACGCCGCCCAAGCAGTGGGTATATAATCTTCCAAGAAAAGTCCCTTTACGGAAAGTTATGGAGCAACAATTGGTTCGCTGGCAAGATCTTCTCCGCGATTACTTTGATCAGATTGTTCCGCTGTTTAGTTCTCGAGATGAGCTTACTGAACTGGAAAAGACACTTGATGCTTTTGTTGTGAATTTTTATGCTGAGCAGCAGAAAGCATCTACACAATAGAGAAACCTTGCGCAACGCAAAAACGCCTAACAAAGCGTGCAGCAACTGTCTTGAAAAAGCTTTATGCAAGAGGGCGTTTGCCTACGCGCAAAATATTTCTTTCTTTTTTCTCTGTTTACAACAAAACCCATACTCCACTAGAGACATGGTGCACAATTCCAGAACAAGGGTTTAAAGTTTCTCACTTACCCAAACAACTTGCCTAACCCTTTACCACCTGTTTTCTGAATCATCTTCATCATCTTTTGTGCTTCGCGGAATTGCTTAATTAATTTATTGACATCTTGCACTTCCATGCCGGCACCTGCGGCAATTCTTCGGCGACGTGAAGCATTTAACAAATCAGGGTCGCGGCGTTCTTTCAATGTCATTGAGTTGATAATCGCCTCTGAATGTTTGAAAGATTTTTCAACTTCTTGCGGGTCAATGTTACGCGCGGCTTGCCCCATTTGACCGGGCAACATGTCCATAATTTGAGAGAGCGGTCCCATCTTTTTCATTTGCTTCATTTGGTCAAGCCAATCTTCCAAAGAGAATTGCCCCTTCATCATCTTTTGCGCTTGCTTTTCCATCGTCTGCGCGTCATACATCGCTTCGGCTTTTTCAATCAAGCCAATCATGTCGCCCATACCTAAAATTCTTGAAGACAATCTGGATGGGTCATAACTTTCTAGTGCATCCAACTTTTCGCCCGTACCAATAAATTTAATCGGAATGCCGGTCACTGAACGAATAGAAATCGCCGCACCGCCGCGTGAATCACCATCCATTTTTGTGAGGATGAGACCTGTCAAATTAATTGCGAATTTAAAACCTTGTGCGATATTCAACGCTTCTTGACCAATCATCGAGTCAATCACTAGCAAAATATCTACTGGATTCGTCCCAGCAGAAATGGCGCGCAATTCGTCCATCAAATCTTCATCCATTTGCGAACGCCCGGCAGTATCCACAATCACCAGACTAAAGCCACCTTTTTCTGCTTTTTCGACGGCACGTTTAGCAAGTTGTGGCGGTGTGATAGATGTATCCGCTTCTACCTCAACGTCGAGCCGTTCGCCAAGTTGTTGCAGTTGCTTAACTGCGGCAGGACGATATGGGTCACCTGCGACGAGTAAAACTCGCTCCCCTTTTGATTTCAATAATCGTGCTAATTTACCTGAGGCTGTTGTTTTACCTGCACCTTGTAAACCGACCATCATCACCACGCGTGGTTTTGGACCCGTGAGATTTAATGGCGCAGGTTCACCGAGTGTAGCAATCAACTCTTCATTAACTATCTTTATCACTTGCTGACCGGGATTCAAGGCTTTCGATACTTCTGAACCCACAGCACGTTCACGTACTTTGGCAATGAAAGTTTTGACCACGCTGAAATGTACGTCGGCTTCGAGTAATGCCAAACGTACTTCTTTCATGGCGGCATCTACATCGGCTTCAGAAAGTTTTCCGCGTTTGCGTAAGTTATCAAAGATTTGAGTTAATCGTCCAGTTAAGTTTTCAAACATAATATCTCTCTATGTCATTGCGAGCCGCGCCCTTGCTCTTTGTGGCGAAGCAATCCCATGATTGTGTTGGAGATTGCTTCGTCGGGAAGTTCACCCTCCTCGCAATGACATGGTGTGGGGTAAGAAAAAAGCATTGTAGCGTGTAGCAGGTTGAAGGTCAAGAAAACGAGGCGTTGAGTGGTGAAGCCATATCGAAACGAAGCAGGTATTTAATCAATCATTTACAAGCAATCGCTTTACATCAAAAGCGAAAGTCCATTATACTGGCGCATGTTCTTGCTTGCATCCCTTTTCACCTCACGGAGGAGTCATGGCAACTGAAAGTGTAGAAGTAGTTGTAAACGACCGCAAAGAAATTTTTGGGTGGGCAATGTACGATTGGGCAAATTCAGCATTTAGCACCACGATTGGCACTGTATTTTTAGGTCCGTATGTAGCAGGGTTGGCGCGCACCGCCGCAGAAGCGGCAGGTTCAGAAACCGTTTCATTTTTAGGAATTCCCGTAGCACCTGATTCATTTTTACCATACTGTATTTCATTCTCAGTGGGGTTGCAAGTTTTATTCTTGCCAATCTTAGGCGCAATTGCAGATTATTCCAATTTACGAAAAACAATGATGCGTCTATTTGCAACGATTGGCGCAATTGCAACAATTTTGATGTTTCTGGTTGCCGGAAATTTATGGTGGCTGGGTGGCGTTTTATTTATCGTCGCAAATTTAGCTTTTGGTGCGGCGATTGTTTTTTATAACGCCTATCTACCAGACATTGCCAGTGAAGATGAAAGAGACCGCGTCTCTTCCTACGGGTGGGCAATGGGTTATTTAGGCGGCGGCATTTTGCTTGCGCTTAACTTGGCTTTCTTCATTTTTAGCGAAGACTTGGGTGTGCCGACTGCGTTAGCCGTTCGGATTAACCTCGCTTCAGCGGGCATTTGGTGGCTTGGATTCTCCTTCCTCACTTGGAGCAGATTGCGAGCCGGACGTGCCGCACGGACTTTGCCCGCCGGTGAAACATACGTAACCATCGGGTTTAAACAGTTACGAAAAACGCTTGGTGAAGTTAAAAGTTTTCCTGAAACATTGAAATTCTTGTTGGCATATTTTCTTTACAATGATGGCATCCAAACTGTGATTGGTGTTGCCGCCATCTTTGCCGCCGCACCGATTGTACAAGGCGGTTTAGAAGTTGGACAAACCACTTTGACAGCAGTTATTTTGATGATTCAGTTTGTGGCATTCTTTGGTGCTTTGTTCTGGGGTAAATTGGCAGGTTGGATTGGTTCAAAACAATCCATTATTGTCAGCTTGGTGATTTGGGCGGGCGTGGTCATTTATGCTTACGGCGGTATGAAAGGCGAAAGCGCCACTGCAGAGTTTTTTGTACTTGGCATCTTCATTGCGATTGTGCTGGGTGGGTCACAAGCCATTAGCCGCAGTTTGTTTGCACAGATGATTCCAAACGGCAAAGAAGCGGAATTTTTCTCGTTCTATGAAATCAGCGAACGCGGCACTTCATGGATTGGACCACTAATTTTCGGTCTGGCAAATCAAATCTTTGGTGATTTACGAATTGCAATTCTCTCTTTGATTTTCTTCTTCATCGCAGGCTTGATTATGCTTCCGTTTGTCAATGTTCAAAAGGCGATTGCAGACGCGAGAAGTTATAAATCGGAATAAAAAGATAGACCATAGACGGTAGGCAATAGACCTTTGGCGGTCTAATGCCTACCGTCTTTTTTGCAAAAGAGGAATCATGTCGGTAAACCCAATCACCACAAAACATATTCAAGGCACAGACCCGCTTGCTAAACTATTTTTAGAAAAGCTCAACTTAAAATCGTATGGCATGGCTTTGTTTTTTATCTTCACAGGTTTTCTGTATGGATATCTCGTTCCGCTATTTTTGAAGATTCCTCCCGCAAACGACTTAATCACCATCATCAACATTATTTTAGTTTTTCCAGTCGCAGGTTATTTTTACGCATATCAACCAAACAGCATTTTAAGAATTTATCAAAGCGTAACGCGTTACTTCAAAGAAGAAAAATTGGGAGCCGTCCCGTTTGAAAAAATACAAAACTGGCACGCAAAACCAATTTGGTGGGTTATCGGCATTTTGATTGGCTTAGTCAGTGCTGGGTTTGGCGTGATAAACGCTATTAATGCTTTAGGGACTTCTTGGGAAAATGCAAATTGGGGACAAATCGTATTGGTGTTTGGCGTGCGCTTTCTCGCGATGAGCATGATTGGAATCATCGTCACACGCCACATCGCAACTTCGATGATGTTGAATGACTTAATTCAGTATACAGAATTTCCACTCACTTTAGATACCGACAAAATCGAAGTGTTTAATGCAGTTAAAAGATTCTCTTTAGAAATCATCGGCATTGCCGCTATTATTGGATTAAATTTAGGTCTGCAACCCTTGGTAATTGAAGTTCCCATCCCGGAATACATCTTCTATGTAGTCATGTATTTCGTCTTAGTTCCGATTACGTTTTTTCTGCCTTTATGGCAAGTGCATCATCGCATGGTCACGATTAAAGGCAACATGCTGGATAAACTGCATAAAGATTATCAAGAAGAAGCCGAAAAGTTATACGCCACACTCGCTCAAGACCTCAACAAAGATTTATCAAGCACCTATCTCAAACAAACTGAAAGCATGCTTTCCATCAAACAAGCCGTTGACCTAATCAACAAATCTCCGGATTGGCCCTTTGAAGGCACAATCTTTTACCGCTTAATTATTACAATACTCTCGCCATTCTTTTTAGTTATCTTTGAAATATTTATTAATATCGTCAGCAACTTGGTGTATCCGAATTAAATCATTGCGAGCCGACTTGGTCTCGGTACACGCTACGCGCACTCGACTACGACAGCTCGCAATGACATATCTTTATTGTAAATTTGAGTCAAACAAATTTCGTAATTCTTCTTCCGAAACAAAACCGATAAACTTCTTAATCAACGCACCATTGGGGTCAAGGAAATATAATTCAGGTTGGTACACAAAACCCAATTCACGTTGGAAAACTTGCGTGCGTGGGTCATCTGCATCTAAATATGTAAATTGCACACGTCCAAAATATTCTGCTTCAAGCCTATGAACCATAGGCGCCATTGCGCGGCAGGTACTTCAGGTAAAGCGAAAAAATTCAACCAATTGCAACTGACCCGATGCCAACGAAACTGTAGTTGGGTCTGTAGCATGGAGGTCTGGTCCGCGAGAGGTGGCGACAGGTTGCACAACAGGAACTTCAGTTGATACAGCAGATTGTGTCACCGCTTCACTCGTTGGGACGATAGCTTCAGTCGCGGAAGCAGAATCTACAGGTGAAGCAGATTCTGTCACAGTTGCTGGGGCGCAGGAAACTGCTAAAAGAATCAGAAGCAGGCTGACCGTTAAAAAAAAGAGGCGGGATTTCATCAGTTCTCCTATTTATTGCAGTTAATGATACCTTTCTAATTCATCATCTTACAAAATCTCACAAAATTCTA
>JAEURF010000126.1 GCA_016789205.1 Anaerolineales bacterium | reverse complement strand
TTCTTGGCGCAACCATGTTTTTGTATGATGGCGCGCCAGATTTCCCTGCACCGAATCGTTTGTGGGAGCTTGCTGAAAAGCATAAAATTAATCAAATGGGAGTTTCACCTACCTTGATTCGTTCATTAATCTCGCATGGTGATGAACATTTCAAAAAACATAATTTATCTTCGCTAAAATGTTTTGCATCCACTGGTGAGCCGTGGAATCCAGACCCATGGATGTGGTTATTTGAAAAAGTAGGAAATAAAAAAATTCCGATTATCAATTATTCTGGTGGCACAGAAATTTCTGGTGGCATCGTCATGGGAAATCCATTGATGCCACTCAAGCCATGTGCATTCTCTGCTCCATGTCCGGGCATGAATGCTGATGTAGTAGATGAAGATGGAAAACCGCTTCGTGACTCTGTGGGAGAGTTGGTCATTAAATCCCCATGGATTGGCATGACCCGAGGCTTTTGGAAAGATAAACAAAGGTATCTTGATACCTATTGGTCTCGTTGGGATAATATTTGGGTGCATGGTGATTTCGCCGCGATTGATAAAGATGGTCTTTGGTATATATTAGGTCGTTCAGATGACACAATAAAAATTGCAGGCAAGAGATTAGGACCTGCTGAAGTTGAATCAATTTTAGTAAAGCATAAAGATATTATCGAAGCTGCGGCAATTGGTGTGCCACATGAAGTCAAAGGCAGTGAGCTGATTCTGTTTGCAGTCACCAAGCCGAACGTAGAAAGAAGCGATGCACTTCGTCAAGAATTAAGCAAAATGGTCATATCCGAAATGGGAAAACCGCTAGCACCAAAAGAAATTTTATTTGTGAACGATTTACCAAAGACGCGCAATGCTAAAGTGATGCGCCGTATGATTCGTGCGGCATATTTAGGCTTAGAATTGGGTGATACATCGTCATTAGTGAATCCACAAGCAGTGGATGAAATTAAAAAGATAAAGGAATAATATGCCTTGTAATTGTTGTGAAATTACAGACTCACAGTTTGATGAAAGCAGAGCCAAAGACGATATAACGGATTATCGTAAAATTGGACCTGCAAAACAAACGAAATTAATTTTAGAAGCAGTTCGTTATTTGCAATTAAAAAATGCGAGCTTGTTAGATGTAGGTGGTGGCATTGGAGCAATTTATCACGAGTTAATGCAAGATGTTGTAAGTAATGTAATTCATGTAGATGCTTCATCTGCATATTTGAAAGTTGCCAAAGAGGAATCTGTAAAACGTGGCAAGGTAGATTTTATAAAATTTATCCATGCTGATTTTACAGATGTTGAAAAAGAAATTGAAAAAACTGATATTGTCACTTTAGATAGAGTTGTTTGTTGTTATCCTGATTATCGTGCATTACTAACTGCGGCTGGAAAGCATAGCAAACGAGCATTGGTGATGACGTATCCGCGCGAAACATGGTATTTTAAAATTACTTTAGGCATTATTAACTTTTTTCAAAAACTTAGTCGTGACCCGTTTCGCGTGTTTATACATCCTGTTTATCAAATGGAATCTTTGCTGAATATATTAGGTTTCTCTCGCACTTCAACCAAACGTTTGTTCGTTTGGGAAATGTCTTTGTATGAAAAAGAGGCTATATGAAATACATCCGAATTCTGATGTTCATATTCTTAATCATTCCTACATATACTGTATTTGCTAAACCAGAAAACATGGCGGTTACCCTTGTGGAAGTAAGGAACGATAGCAGAGGTGGAATCATTTTTGTTTTTCAAGTGAACGAGAAAATTCCTAAGTCCGATTTAAACAATGGCTTTGTTCAAGTGCAAGGCGGGGATTCGTATGGTTTACATTGCAATCAAATTGACGAATCACGCGTGCAATGCAGTACGTCTAAAAAGACATCAGGAAAAAATGTAGTGATAGGTTTTGCTGGCGCAACGTTTTGGGCATATGTGCCTGAGATAAAACCTACAAATGATTGTTATAAAATTTATGATTGGGATAGTAATACTCCAAGTGGTTGGGCGCTGTATGGTGTTCATTGTCAGCCATTTGCTCCAGAAGATGGTGATGAAATTAATTGGAATAACCCTTACTTATACCCACCCTATATCTATTGGTATTCTTCTGCCCCACAGCCAAGTTGGTGCTCATGGGGTGGATTAGGACCAGGTTATTATTACTATTATTGCCCTGACTAATGGATGATAACAAATAACCCAAATGTCTTATGGCATATATCCTCTTGTTTCGTACAATTAATCAAATTTTTAGAAAAGAGGTTATATGGCACGAAAAAGTATTATTATTTTTGTTAGTCTTTTAGTAGTATTGATGTTCGCTTGCGGAACGGGTGTGTCGCCAGATACTTTGCCGCTCGAAGCAAGTGGCGATTCAGACTCACCTACAACTGAATCACCAACTGCTATAGTAGAACCTACACCTGTTCAGCATGTCATGATTCCTGGTGAACTTCCTACAATACAAAGCGGAGCTGTTGGAGATCAAGACTCTTCAATAACTGCTGACCAGAAACGAGCGCCAAGCGGTGACCGTTTTACATTTGGTCGTTTTGAGAGACCTTTTAATGCCAATACGATGGATATGTATTATCCAGCATTGGATATTCAAGGCGCTTTGTTCTACGAAGATTCCACGTGGATTTATGCTACATTGAATTTCAAAAACGATAGCTCTAGTTATGTTTTGAATGGCAAATATGGTTTTGAAATTGATTTAAATGTGGATGGGGGCGGCGAGTGGTTGGTTTTGGTTTCCCAACCCTCTTCAACCGAATGGTCAACGAATGGCGTAGAAGTTTGGTTCGATACCAATGATGATGTTGGTGGCTCTACATTTGGATATTCGGATAAAGTTTTAACGGACGGAAATGGATATGAAACATTGATATTCGGTACCAATCAAGGCGATGACCCCGATTTGGCATGGGGGCGCATTTCACCAAGCGACCCATACATTGTGCAACTTGCAGTGAAGAAAAGCATGTTGGAAGGCGACCCAGCGTATTTGGTTGGCATGTGGGCTGGCACAAATGATTTAGAACCTTCTTTATTCGATTTTAACGACCACTATACTCATGAGCAGGCAGGCACGTCTTTAATTGAACTTGAAAATTTTTACCCCATTAAAGAAATTTCAGAATTGGATAATACTTGCCGCATGGCAATTGGCTTCCAACCAACTGGCAATGAGCCAGGTCTGTGCCCATTACCGCCGAAACCTGCACAAGAGGATGACCCGCCTGCAAGCTGTCCACCCCAATATGTTGTTTGTTTCCCATTTGGAAATCAAGTTGTCTGTTACTGTATCGCGCCATAAAAACTATTTAGAAATAACGAAAGCAAGACCGACCTAATAAGTCGGTCTTGTTTATGATTGCATTATAATTATTTTATGGAGTCAATGTGGTCGTTTTACGTGAATGGTTAAATAGAAACAAGGTTATTTTTCTCTTAATTTTTATTTCTGCCTTAGCATATTTGCCGCATATCAATCAATTCGGCTACTACCGTGATGATTGGTATTTGATGTATTCAGCCAACGCATTAGGTGGTGATGTCTTTCATCAAATTTACGCAATTGACCGCCCTATCCGTGCTTTTGTGATGTCTTTCGCGTACTCCCTATTTGGTTTGAATCCTTTATATTACAACTTATCTGCTTATCTGTTCCGTCTTTTAGGGGCGTTCGCTTTTTTTTCAACTTTACAAATGGTCTGGCATCGTCAACGTAATGCCAACTTGTTAGCATCGCTTTTATTCTTAGTTTTCCCGGGGTTTCTATCAACACCAAATGCAATTGATTACCAAGCCCAACAGCTTAGTTTGTTTTTGGCTTTATCCTCGATTGCATTAAGTGTCAAAACAACACAACAAATTAGTTCTACATATAAAACATTGATTTGGATTGCAGTCGCTTTTATGTCATTTACTTATCTAGGTTTGGTCGAATATTTTCTTGGCTTAGAAGCTTTACGACTTGTTATTGTTTTTACAATTTCACGCTCTGTCAATGATTCGATGAATCAACAAATACGCCGTACATTTATCAATTGGTTTCCATCTTCTATTGGCGTAATTGCATTTTTGATTTGGCGTTTCTTTATTTTCGACTCTGAACGCAAAGCCACAGATTTAGGCGCACAAATTGCAGGATTTATTCAATCGCCATTGTTGGTCGGCATAGATTGGATGAGAACTCTTGTAAAAGATATTTTTGAAGTAACGCTTCTTTCTTGGTGGACGCCTTTATCAGATTTATGGAACATTTCTCTACGCCTGCGCGAAGTTTTTTTTGTCGGTATGATTGCATTATTGGTTATTGCATTAACAATTTGGGCTTTGAAAAATAACCAAAATGAAAATAGACCCGAAAATTCAACTGCTTGGACTCGTGAAGCGTTTTGGGTTGGACTAGTGACCATTATTGCAGGTTTTATCCCAGTCATCTTATCGAATCGTGATGCTGACTTTGGCGGGCTTTCGCGCTATATGTTAGCAAGTTCTGTCGGCGCGGTAATTTTGGTTGTCGCGTTTATGAGTCAATTAAACTCGCAGAAAGTTTACATTGGTACAGCTTGTGTTTTGATTCTTAGTTCTGTGCTGACTCATCATTTTAATGGATTAGTCTGGGCGCGTTCTTCAGATGCAATGCAAAACTTTTGGTGGCAAGTCAGTTGGCGAATACCGCAATTACAAGAAAAGACAACCCTTGTGGTTAATTATTCACATACCGCAATTGAGGAAGATTATTTTATTTGGGGACCTGCGAACTTAATTTATTATCCACAAAGTACGAATCCGCAAAGGGCAGAGCCTGCAATTTGGGGGCTGGTGTTAAACCGTGAATCAACTATGTCTATTTTGAACCATGCCGCCCCGACGTTTTTGAGCCGTCGTTCTATCATCACATATTTAGGATACGATGATATCTTGATATTGACTCAACCTTCTCTATCCTCTTGCGTACAAGTGATTGATGGAAACCTGTCATTTGTTTCTGCATTTGAGCAATATGATATTCAAACGATTGCGGGTGAGTCTAATCAAAGCAATATCGTGCTTGACCAAAACACACCGCCTCCACTAGAAGTTGTATTTGGTACTGAGCCTGAACATGATTGGTGCTATTACTATCAAATGGCTTCGCTTGCATTTCAACGCGGGGAGTATGAGACTGTACTGGATATAAAACAAAAAGCAAAACGATTAGGCTATTCTGCCAAAGACCCAGTTGAATGGATTCCGTTTCTTCAAGCCGCAATTTTGTTAGAAAATTATGATGAAGCCTCGGAATTAGCGCGTT
>JAEURF010000125.1 GCA_016789205.1 Anaerolineales bacterium | reverse complement strand
CCGACAATGTTACATACTCTGTTGTTAATTTTTAACCATTTGCCCTCTAGTGAAACCAATGCCATGCCAATTGCAGAATACAGAAAAGCGTTCTTAAATATTTCATCGCTCTGAAAATACGTTTCCAGATTGATGTTGAGCGCTGAAACTTCAGGTCTTTTTTTGGGGGGCATAAATTTTCTCTGCCAATCATTTTCGCATAAGAAGGCTAAAAAATGAATACGGGAAATCCCTACCTAGCCAAATGAAAAAGACCACCCAAAGGTGGTCTGTAGTGCCGAGGGGGAGATTTGAACTCCCGACCAAGGGCTTATGAGTCCCCTGCTCTGCCACTGAGCTACCTCGGCGTGGTCAAAGCGGGGCAAATGTTACTATGAGAGAGGGCAATTGTCAACGCGAGGAGCATGAACTTTTCGACGAAGCAATCTTAAAACTAATGAGATTGCTTCGTCACATAGAACAAAAGCGTGACTCGCCATGACGGAAGAAGGTTTCATAACAAAAACAAATCAAAGCAAAAAAGCATAAACTGTCTGTTGACACCCTGCTATAATAAGGTATAGGTGCATCCATGAATATATTGGTGATGGAAAACGACCCAAAAGAATGGGCAATCATTCAACAAGCATTGGGCGGTAAAAAGCATACGCTCATTCCAGTTCCTACCAGCGAAGAAGCGTGGGAATATATCCAATCTGGTGAAGCAAATTTTGTAATCGCCAGTTGGGATACGAGTGACCTGAAAAATTCAAATTTCATTTCTCGCGTGCGCACTTCAACCCTTGCACAATCTGTTTACATCCTCTTAATTACATCAAAAAATGAAGATGAACTTCCACTCAGTGGCATAGACGATACGATTCAGCGTCCGCTTAAAGTGGCAGATTTGAAGAATCGCATCGCGATAGCGGAACGCATCATTTCTTTGACGACAAGCCTGAGTCTAGCGCGGGAGCAGTTGGAGAATCAAGCAGTATTTGACAATCTGACAGGCTTTATTAATCACGCCGCATTTTTACAGCAGTCGGCTGGTGAATTAGAACGTTCACGGCGTGCTTCTTTGCCATTAAGTTTAATTGCAATTGATATTGATAACTTCAAAGCGATTAATGATAGTCATGGCAGTGAAATTGGTGATGCCGTTTTGAAAGTTGTCTCGCAAGTGATTCGTGAAAAAAGCCGCCCGTATGATTGTATTGGACGATGGTCTGGTGATGAGTTTGTGTTGGCGTTGCCCGGCGTCATCGGCGCGGACGCGGAAAAAATATCAGAGCGAATCATTGCTGGCGTGCGTGGTACCAGAATCGAAGTCAAGAAAGATGCGCCGTTGACAGTGAATGTAAAAGTCAGCGCGGGGATTGCATCCATAGCACGCATCAATCCATCTTCTGAAATGGAACCGATTATTCAACAAGCACGTCAAGCCATGTCTCGTGCAAAAGAGGCGGGGGGCAATCAGGTATTTTTGGTTTATTCTTAAAAAGAACCCAAAATAAATAACGCCGCCATGCCAACAAGAATGGTGATTAATGTATTGCGTGAAATCCATGCTGTGATGATGGCAATGATGCCTGCCAGTAGGCGAATGTTTGTAAGTTGAAAATTTAATGCGCCATCTTGAATAAACAATTCGGGAAAAATAATGGCAGACAATACTGCGGGCGGAACATAATGCAGTGCTTTTTTCAATGTTTCAGGAATTTCAAATTTACCAAATAGATAAATAAGTGAAAACCTCATGCTGAATGTAATCATGCCACCGATTAATAAAACGAGCCAAATATTATCCATTTGCTTTTTCCAATAATGTACCAACTAAAATTCCAACTAAGGCGGCGAGAATTAAACCTAATTTGAATGGCAAACTAAATGCCAATAATGCAGTGATACCTGCACTTAATGCGGCGGCAACCATCGGCATTTTTTTCAATACAGGCACAACCATGGCAATAAAAGTTAATGGCAATGCAAAATCAAGTTGTAAATCGTCAGGAATACTCGCACCGAGAAAAATTCCTAATGCCGTGCTGATTTGCCAATTTATCCATAATGCTAAACCTGCTCCTAGCAAAAACCAATGACTGAATGGTTTGATACCTTCTTTTTCATATTGAATAATACTAGGTGCATAGGCTTCATCGGTTAATAAATAAGAAAGTAAAACTTTCCATTTGGTCGATAAATGTTTTAGATAGGGTGCAAGCGATGCGCTATATAGCATGTGACGTAAGTTTACAACTGCAATGGTTAAGATAATTACAAAGCCCGGCGCAGATTCACTGACCAGTTGGGTGGTGATGAATTGCGCTGACCCGGCAAATACAATCGAAGACATCATTTGTGATGCTAAGGTAGATAAGCCTGCATTTAAGGCTAATGCTCCATAAATCATGCCGAATGGAAACACGCCGATTAATAATGGAATTTCTGCTTTGACTCCATCCCAAAATGCTTTTCTTGATTCTGTCATGTATGCTCCATAATTTCTTAAAGGTCTTTAACCACAAAGGAAACAAAGGGTCACAAAGAAAAAACTTTGTGTACCTTAGTGACTCTTCGTGGTGAAAGATATTATTTCTCTTGCCACTCTCTGACCACTTTCCACAGCGCCTTCCATATATCCTTGAATCGGTGTGGCGTGTTCACCTGCTAAATACAAACGACCTGCTGGCGTAAATAAAGTTCCCCAATGTTCAGTCACTTGATTTGGGGCAAGCGCCATATAGGAACTTTTGGTAAATGGTTCATTTAACCATGCAATGGTGGCAGTGTTTTCAATCAAATTAGATGAACCTGGGAATGCTTTTTCGATTACTGATATAGCAGTTTTTGTTCTTTCTGAATCAGAAAGTTTAGATAATTCCGCGCCGGGCTTTCCGCCCGTGTACGCAGTGATAATCCCATGCTCGTGTTCAATGTGATTGGTCGCGCCCCACGTCATCACAATGGGTTCATCTGTATATAAACGCCCATTCCAGCCGATTTCTTTCCAAAATTGTTTTCGATATTCAATTAATACTTTTGTCACCGAACCATAAGAAATTTCATTAACTAATTTTTGATGTGCCGAAGGTAATGACGAATGAAAATCAATCATGCGTGCCACAGTTAAGGGAACTGCCAAAATTGCAAAATCAGATTGAAGCGTATGAAATGAATCGACTTGTTTATATTTAACAGTCACGCCTTCATCTTGAATCTTAATCGACTCAACTACAGCATTCAGTCGCACATCAGGCAAAACATTTGCAATGGCTTTGGGTAATAAGTCATTGCCACCGATGATGCGGTAATTTTGGTGTTCTTCTTCTGAGTTGCTGTAATACAAAGCCGCATTTCTTACAAAATCTAAAAACGAAAAATCTTCTGGCTCGCAAGTGTATTCAGAACGAATATGGCAAACAAACAATTCCTTTGCCAACGGATGAACATCTTGTCGTTGAATCCACTCGGCAACATTTTTCGCATCCAACTCTTTTGCATTTGGTGCAATTTGTGGATTGCTTGGGTCGTTCACAAGTTTTCCGAGTTCTGCTAATGAAGCCCACATTTTTTGATATTCATCTTCCAGGTTAACTCCCCAAATTTTTTCATCACTTAACAACCCAGCTTTATTTTTAAACAATCCCCAATCACCTGTTTCAGCGTGCCAACCGCCCAAACTGCCAAGTTTCAAATTAAATTCTTTTGCCAGTGAAAGCATACGTGTATGTCTGTATTCAATAAACTCACCACCACCTTCAGCAACTAAACCTTTTGAAAAATCTCGAATCGAAAACACACGTCCACCCACACGGTTGCGTGCTTCAAGTACAGTTACATTCCAGCCTGCTTTATGCAACTCATATGCCGCAGAAAGCCCAGCCATTCCAGCACCAATGATTGTTACAGATTTATTTTTCATAGGAAGGGGATTTTATCATTTTGTCAGTTATCCATTAAATTAAATAATAACCTACCCAAACTTCTAGTACGCATCCATTCTTTTAGGCGATACACTCCAAGCACTTAAGCCATACAATCTTTGAAAAGGAGTAAACATGAGCAAAAATATTTTTTCAGAACTTTCAGAGGCAATGGCAAATGCGGTTGAACAAGCAGGCAAATATACGGTCATGGTTGATGCGCGACGTCGCCACCCTGCCAGCGGAATTGCAATTGCCAAAGATTTAATCTTAACGGCTGACCATGTTGTCGAACGCGAAGAAGAGATAAACATCATGCTTGGTGATGGAAAAGAATCAAAAGCCCGCCTCATTGGTCGTGACGGGGGAACTGATTTAGCAGTGTTGAAATTAGATTCCGCCTCAGCCACTCCCGCCGAAGTTGCAAAGACACCTGCGCGAGTTGGTCAATTTGTTTTAGCAGTTGGGCGTGGAAACAAAAACGGAATCGAATCTAGTTTTGGCACCATTAATAGCATTGACGGTCCCGTTCGCACAGGACGTGGCGGCATGTTAGAAAAATATATCAAAACAGATTTTGTTTCATATCCCGGCTTCTCCGGCGGACCATTAATCAATGGCGATGGTGAGGTATATGGAATCAATACCTCCGGCTTTGGTGGAGGCGGCGGCGCAATTACCATCCCAACCGACATCGCTTGGAAGATTGCTGATACACTTGCAAAGCATGGCAAAATCAAACGTGGCTATTTAGGCATTCGTAGTCAAACTGTCAACATCCCCGCAGAAGCAAATCGTAAGCAAGAGACCGGGCTTTTGATTGTCGGTTTAGAAAAAGATAGCCCAGCAGAAAAAGGCGGCTTAATTGTTGGTGACATTTTGGTTGGTGTAAATGGTGTTGCGATTGAGCATCACGATGAATTGTTCACGCGCTTAAGCGGTGACGTGGTTGGTAAATCTACCCCAATGGATGTGTTACGCGGTGGAAAATTACAAGTAATTAATGTTACAGTTGGTGAGCGTTAGTTTCTTTTGACCGCGTAGGGGCCACATGATTATAGATTTTATAATGTGAAATACAAAATCCCATAGGGATGACATAAGTTGTAAAATCTATGTCATCCCTATGGGATTTATTATCTGTAATGTCATATTCTAGAATCCTATCATCCCTTCAGGATTGGTATAGGAAAGGATTAAGTTGATTCAAGTCACAATTGTTTCACCGAATCATGCGTTGCGGGTTGGCTTGCGAGAAATGCTGAGCAACCATCCTGAAATTGAAATTATCGGCGAGGTAATTCGTTTAGAAGATATAAATGAAAGAGAGACTGAGGTGGTTTTGCTTGCCTCAGCCTCATCTGCTCGTTTGTTAGATGACAAAAAAGATTTTGCCATT
>JAEURF010000124.1 GCA_016789205.1 Anaerolineales bacterium | reverse complement strand
TCATGTAAATCATTCATTAATTGTTTTAAATCTTTTGCTGAAATGGTTGTAGTACCAGCATTTGAAGTGGTTGCGTCTTGGTCAATACGATGAGACATAATCACCATCACTACAGTTCCAGGGGATGATTTGGTTGAGTCCCATTTGTTTTTCAAATATTGACAAACATCAGCGACATAATTGCGTGGCGGACTTTCAGGGCTGATTAATCCCGTTTGAAAGGTGGAAGGTAATGCAGGCGGTGTGCGCGGAACGGTTGCAGTTGGTATTGGTGTTTCGCTCGGAACAGGTGTATCGGTTGGTTTGCTGATTTCTGCAAATGCAGTTTCAATGGCGGCAGTCATGGCGATGTTTGGGTCTTGAGTCACTGCTTGGGGTTGGCAAGATGTCAAAAGGACGGCAAGCAGGCTGAAGGTCAAGAAATGATGCGTGATGCGTAATTTGTAATTGATAAATAGTAATTGTTTCATAAATTTATTCTACTCGAAAAATAAAAACGTCCCGCAGGTTTCATCACATGTCATCATTAAACGACATCAACCTGCGGGACGGTATTCTAATTTCTATTCTCTACTCATCTGATTTTCCTGAAATAAAATCTTCAACTTTTTGATGAGCGATTTCATCTTTGAATTGTTTCGGCGGCGTTTTGAAGAAGTAAGATGATGGACCAAGAATCGGACCTGCAAGTTCGCGGTCTAATGCAATTTTTGCGCAACGCACTGCATCCATAATCACGCCAGCAGAATTGGGGCTATCCCAGACTTCAAGTTTTAATTCTAGATTGAGTGGAACATTTCCAAATGTTGTGCCTTCCATGCGGATGTAACACCACTTGCGGTCAGTTAGCCACGGCACATGGTCACTTGGACCGACATGCACATTTTTCGGGTCAATTTCATACGGTATCATGCTGGTGACTGCATTTGTTTTTGAAATCTTTTTTGATTCAAGACGTTCACGTTCGAGCATGTTTAAGAAGTCGGTATTGCCACCGAAATTTAGTTGATAGGTGCGATCAATCTTCACGCCTCTATCTACAAACAAACTGGTCAGAACGCGATGTACAATCGTTGCGCCCACTTGACTTTTAATATCATCGCCGAGAATGGGTAAACCAGCGTCGGCAAAACGTTTGCCCCAATATTCAGACGATGCAATGAAAACAGGAATGCCATTGACGAATGCGCAACCGGCTTCAATGACTTGCTCTACATACCATTTGGTTGCCATCTCTGAACCAACCGGTAAAAAGTTGACGACGACATCGGTATGTGTATCTTTTAATAGTTGAGCAATGTTTGCGGTGGAACCGGGGGCTTTTGTAATCACTTCACTCAGATATTTGCCAAGCCCATCGTGAGTCATGCCGCGCACAACAGGCACATTTAGGTTTGGGACATCGGCAAATTTATAAGTGTTGTTTGGTTCTGCAAAAATCGCTTCGGATAAATCTTTGCCTACTTTGGTGGCATTGACATCAATGCCCAATGTGAACTCAATATCCTTAATGTGATAGTCACCGAGTTTTGCGTGCATAATGCCGGGGATGACATCATCATTTTTTGCGTTTTTATAAAATTGCACACCTTGCACCAATGAAGAAGCACAATTCCCTACACCAATAATCGCCACACGAACTTTTTTATTTGCCATGAACAATTCTCCTTAGAATTTTGTTTTTATTTTCGCCACAGAGAACAAAGAGGTTTTTCTCATTGCTCTCTGTCAACTCTGCGGCTAATTTGTTATCTCATTGTAAGGTTGATTACAATATCCTTGTATCTTAAGTGCGTAGCAAGGATTCAGATACAACCGTAAAGTATAATCTTACTTAAGGTTAAAAATGACTACACCTCGCATCCATTTGTCTGCCCGCGTACTCGAGTTGACTCGCAACCTTAGTACCATCAAGGAATTGGAGAGTTATCTACATGATGTGCTTTCCGTCGCCGCCGAACTGACTGGCAGTGAAAGCGCGTCCCTTTTGGAATATGATGACGTTGCCAAAGAATTTTTCTTTAATTCTATGCTTTGGTTTCAAGGTGATGCCGTCCGTTCTGCCCGAATCCCTGTGCATGGGAGTGTGGCAGGCTGGGTATTTTTACACAACAAACCTGTCGCCATTGACGATGTCTCCAAAGATGACCGTCACTACAAAAAGATTGATGAATTGGCAGGGTTTACCACAAAATCAATCTTAGGCGTTCCCGTTGTTTTTCGTGAAAAAACAGTCGCCGTTTTAGAAGTATTTAATAAACCAGAAAAATATACAGAAGATGATATTCTCTTAATAGAAACCCTAGCCGCATTGGTCGGCGCGGCTTTGCAAAATGATTCACTAGAGAAAAAGATTCTCTCCACACAAGATGAAGCCCGCGAACTTGAAGAACTAAAAAATGAATTTATCGCCATCGCTTCGCACGAACTCCGTACACCGCTTGGTTTAATTTTAGGTCACGCAACCTTTTTGAAAGAATTACTAAATGAAGCAGAATTTCAAGAACAAGTTGAAACGATTATTCGTAATGCCACCAAATTAAAAGAAATTATAGAAAGCCTCACCAGCGTAGATAATTACGAATCAGGTAGTGCGCTTTTGAAATCTCGTAAAGTTTCGGTAACAAGAATTATTGAAGATGTTGCCATCTCATTTCATGAAATGGCAAAAAATAAAGATATTGCCCTGAAAACTGAAATTCAACCCGGGCATGAATTATTGGTAGATATTGACGGCGGAAAAATTGCGATTGTATTAAGTAACTTATTAAAGAACGCACTTACCTTCACAAACAAAAACGGAAAAATTGTCATTCGTGGCGAGCAACATGTTGATTATGTCAAAGTCACGGTGCAAGATAACGGCATTGGCATTCCTCCAAATGACCTCAACCGCATCTTTGACCGTTTCTATCAAGTCGAGTCACATCTCACACGCAAACATGGTGGCATGGGGCTTGGTCTTTCCGTTGCCAAAGTGATGATTGAAATGCACGGCGGGCGCATCTGGGCAGAAAGCAAAGAAGGCGAAGGAAGCATCTTTTCATTTCTCTTGCCTGTGCGAAATACACAACCCCTTCCACAAACACCATTTAAAACTTAATCACATATCATTGCGTCGAGGCAATCTCAAAATTTACTAAAGGGGATTATTCTTTGATAAACTATCCCCTCAAAAGGATAGAACATGACACAACGCCTCAACCAACAGTTCGAATTGATTCGCCAATCTGCAACAGTAGCAATGGGTGACAGAATCCTCGCGCTCAAAGCCAGTGGAAAAAATATTGTCGCTTTACAAACTGGTGACCCTGATTTCGGCACACCCTCTGCGATTATAGATGTTGCTTTCAAAGCCATGCAAAATGGATTGACTCATTATGGTCCATCACGTGGCACGCCAGAATTAAGAAAAGCAGTAGCAACAAAATTACTTCGTGATGAAGGCGTTGAATACAACCCTGAAACTGAAATTTTAATTACACATGGCGGCATTCACGCCTATTACTTAGCCATGCAATCTATTTTGAATCCGGGGGATGATGTCTTAATTCCAGACCCATCTTGGGCAACACATTCCAACATGGCGATTATGTTAAGAGGAAATGTCATCAGAGTCCCTGCTCCCGCTGAAAACTCATTTATCCCGTATTTTGAGGCGTGGGAAAAAGCGTTAACTCCAAAAACAAAAGTCATCGTCTTGAATTATCCATCTAATCCAACAGGTATGTTTCCATCAAAAGAATATTTGCAAAAGTTACAAGATTTTGCAAAAGCGAACAATTTATGGGTGGTTGTAGATGAAGTGTATGGCAGTTTGTATTACGACGAAAAACCAACCTCTGCCGCCGCAATTGATGGCGCAAAAGAAAGAACATTGTTAGTAAATAGTTTGTCAAAATCTTATGCCATGACGGGTTGGCGTGTTGGATATTTAGCCGCGCCACAAGCCATCATTGAAAATGCAATCAAAGCGGGACAAAATTCAATTACCTGTGTGGCACCGTTTATACAAAAAGCCGCCGCATTTGCATTAACTGATTCTGCCATTCAAGAAGAAACTGCAAACATGCGCGCCGCATATAAAAGAAGAAAAGATTTAGTTATTCGTTTATCGCATGAACTCGAATGTGAAAAAGTAAAAATCATTGAGCCGAAAGGTGCATTTTATTTTTTCTTAGACTTGCGGGCTTTGAATATGCCTTCGGTTGAAATGTGCGAAAAGATTTTAGAAGAATACGGTGTAGGGCTTGTGCCTGGTTCTGCATTTGGTGAAGAAGGCGAAGGTTTTATTCGCGTGTGTATCGCTGCATCAGATGCAGATGTGGAAGCAGGGTTTCGTAAAATTGTTGAATGGGCAGAGAAGCAGTAGGGGCGAGGTTTCCTCGCCTTTGTATTGGAGAAAAAATGAAGATTGCATTTCAAGGTGAACATGGTGCATATAGCGAACAAGCCGTCTTTGATTATTTTGGAGACGTAGAAACGCTTCCATGCGAGACGTTCGACTTGGTTTTTGATTCTGTTGCTTCCAGCAAAGCTGACAAAGGGTTAATTCCTATTGAAAATTCATTAGCAGGTAGTATCCATCAAAATTATGATTTGTTACTAAGACATAACTTACATATTGTTGGTGAGTATCTTTTGCGAGTGCGCCATTGTTTAATTACATTGCCCGGTGTAAAAAAAGAAGACATAAAAAAAGCAATGAGTCATCCGCAGGCGTTAGGGCAGTGTGCAAATTATTTGCGGAATTTAAATATCAAACCTGAAGCAGTCTATGACACAGCGGGGAGTGTGAAAATGTTGAAAGAATCTGGTGCACGAGATACAGCCGCAATTGCATCTAAACGCGCGGCAGAAATTTATGAGATGCAAATTCTAGAAGAAGGCATTGAAGATAACGCAGAAAACTTTACCCGTTTTCTTATCATCCAACGTGAAGCAAGTGTCCCGAAGGAAGAAGCGAAAACATCTATTGTGTTTACGTTGAAAAATCAGCCGGGATCATTGTTTAAGGCGATGTCTGTTTTTGCTTTAAGAGATATTGATTTGACAAAAATTGAATCACGTCCACTTCAAGGCAAACCGTGGGAATATTTGTTTTATATTGACTTTCTAGGTTCGTTACAGGATGAAAATGCAAAACGTGCGTTAGAACATTTGGGGGAATATGCTTTGACATTGCGGGTATTAGGTTCGTATTCACGAAACCGTCCCGCAGGGTGAACTTGAAAATTACAATATTATTAAACCAACCTGCGGGACGTTAAAGTTACCCCTTGACAGAACAGAATTTTTGTTCTAAAATACGTAACAGATTGGTTACATATTATGAGACGAGACGTATTCCAAGCCATTGCAGATCCAAATAGAA
>JAEURF010000123.1 GCA_016789205.1 Anaerolineales bacterium | reverse complement strand
GTAATCTTTACCATTTTCTACAACGACCATCGTGCCATCTTCCATATATCCAACACCTTGACCATGTTCCTTACCTTCTTGCATGATATTGATTCTTAACGCCTCACCCGGCAGGACAACTGATTTCACCGCGTTAGCCAATTCATTGATATTCAACACAGTTACGCCTTGTAATTCGGCAATCCGATTTAAATTATAGTCATTGGTTAATACCGGACTTTTAAGTTGCTTACCAAGCACAATCAACTTATCATCTACTTCACGCACGCCATCCACATTAATATCAGATATTCTGACAAGTACATTTGGTAACTTTTGTAATTCAGCCAACACTTCCATGCCACGCCGACCACGTTGGCGGCGCTGACCATCCGGTGAATCTGCAATATATTGCAACTCATTCAACACAAAACGCGGAATTAAAAGCGTGCCGGGCAAAAACCCAGTTCGAGCAATATCTGCCACACGCCCATCAATAATCACACTTGTATCTAAAAGAATATTGCGATTCAAATTACTCCACGAGGAAGAACTACCGCCTTCACCGCGTCCACTTAAGGCACCCAGCAAACCCATAATGTCACCTTGGCGCATGACGAAAAGCGAAACACCAAAATAGGAAAAAATCAACACACCTAGAAAAGGTAGAACTTCACCAAATGGTGCTGGTAATAAAGAAAGTGGAAACCCAAGCAAAGCCGCAATCAATAGACCTACTATAAGTCCAGTCAACCCGGCAAACAAACTTTCAGCGGCTAACCTGCCAAGAATAGAACGTAATGCCCGCGCAGGGCGTGTGGTAAAGTATGGAGTCAGGATTAAACCCACAAGCGCCCCGACCAAGCCGAAAACAATTGTGGTGCGTGCGGCATCATCTGGTGTAAATTGGGAAACTTCAAATCCCCAATACCCGCCTGCAACTGCCAAAACAAACATGCCGATAATCCGTAAAATAAATTCAAAACTCATAAATAACTCCTAAAGCATAAATGATTTATCATCATAGCACGCCTGATAAAGCAAGTCAAATTGAAATGGCAAAATTAATAAAATTGTTATAATCCGAAAGTACTAAAATCAAAAATGAACCTTTACGATTCTCTTAACCGACCTTTACGCGATTTGCGAATTTCTGTAACCGACCGTTGCAATTTTCGTTGCGTCTATTGCATGCCCAAAGAAGTCTTTGGGTCTGATTATCAATTTTTGAATCGCGACCAAATTTTGACCTTTGAAGAAATTACACGGCTTGCCAATATTTTTGTAAAACATGGCGTGAAAAAGATTCGATTAACTGGCGGTGAACCTTTAGTTCGCAAAGGCGTACCCAATCTGATTAAAATGCTCGCCTCCATCCCTGACCTCGACCTGACTCTCACCACCAACGGTTCTCTACTCGTACAGCAAGGTCAAGCCCTCAAAGACGCAGGCTTGAAACGTGTCACTGTTAGTTTAGATTCGTTAGATGATGATATCTTCAAAGCCATGAATGACGTGAATTATCCTGTTGCAAAAGTCATCGAAGGCATGGACTACGCCGCTTCGATTGGATTGCCCGTCAAAGTAAACATGGTCGTCAAACGCGGAGTGAATGAGCAAAGCATTTTGCCAATGGCAAGATTTTTCCGTGAGAGAAAATATATATTACGTTTTATTGAATACATGGATGTTGGTCATAGCAACGGCTGGCGCATGGATGATGTCGTCTCTGCAAAAGAAATTGTAGGCTTGATACATGCTGAAATGCCATTAGAACCTGCCGACCCGAATTATCGAGGCGAAGTTGCCGAACGTTGGAAATATCAAGATGGCAGTGGCGAAATCGGCGTTGTTGCATCTGTCACGCAAGCCTTTTGTCGAGATTGTAATCGCGCGCGTTTATCAGCTGAAGGAAAATTATATACTTGTTTGTTTGCTATCAAAGGACATGACTTTCGTGATTTGATGCGCAATGGTGCCACAGATGATGAAATCTCTGAAAAAATTTCTCAAGTGTGGCATAAACGTGCTGACCGATATTCTGAAATTCGGAGCGAAAATACTATTCCGCTTCCTAAAGTTGAAATGTCTCATATTGGTGGATGAAATATGAACAACATCAAAGCCATCCTTTTTGACCTTGACGGCACACTTCGTCATCATCTCCCCAGCAGTGGGGAAGTTTTTTTGCAATATCTTGAAAGTGTGAATATTCAGTATTCTATTGAGGATAAAATCCACGCTGAACGTTGGGAACATTTTTATTTTGCTAGTTCCCCTGAAATTCAAGAAGATAGTATTCGCTTCAAAGATGATAAAAATGCCTTTTGGATAAATTTTTCAAGGCGGCGTTTGATTGCATTAAACGTTTCTGAAACACAAGCCGCAGAACTTGCTCCGCAAGTTTCAAAACACATGAGTGAAGCATATAAGCCACAAGTGATTGTCCCAGAAGAAGTTCCATTGGTGCTGACTCAATTAAGAGAAGCAGGTTATAGATTAGGCGTGGTTTCAAATCGTGAAACGCCATTCCAAAAAGAATTAGATGAAATGAATCTCACATCTTATTTTGATTTTTTACTGGCGGCTGGAGAAGTTGGTTCGTTCAAGCCTGATACGAAAATTTTTCATCATGCTTTGGGAATGGCAAATGCAAAAGCGGATGAGGCTCTATATATTGGTGATAATTATTTTGCAGATGTTGTCGGCTCAAATCAGGCTGGGCTTATTCCAGTTTTATACGACCCTGCAAATTTATTTCCCGACGCTTCAAATTGTCACATTATTCAATCATTTAACCAATTACATGATTTGTTGAGATAAAACACGTAGGGGCGAGGTTACCTCGCCCCTACATTATTTATGCCCATTTTTCTGAAAAACTTCTTTCAACGTCTCGCCTAATCTTGTAATGCCTTCGCGAATCACATCTGGTGATGAATAAGAGAAATTAATTCGCATTGTATTATTTTTTCCGCCATCCGGATGGAACGAACCGCCCGGCACAAACGCCACTTTCTTTAGAATCGCCATCTTCAAAATCTCAGCTGCATCCACGCCTTGCGGAAGAATTCCCCACAAGAACATACCGCCTAACGGTTTTTGCCAACTCATTTCAGATGGGAAAATTTCTTCCATCATTTCTAACATCACATCACGCCGTTCTTTATAGACCGAACGAATCACTTTGACATGCTCATCTAAAAATCCACCTTTGGCTACTTCATACGCCACTTGTTGATTAAACGTCGAAGAATGTAAATCTGCGGCTTGTTTTGCCATTACCAATTTTTGAATCACATTCGGAGGCGCAATCACCCAAGCCAATCTCAATCCCGGCGCAAGTAATTTTGAAAATGTACTTAAATAAATTACGTTACCCGAATATTCACCATCCGTATCATTGCGATATTGATTATCTAACATCACAACAGATGGAATATGCTCGCCTTCATATCGTAATTGACCATACGGGTCATCTTCAATAATCGGCACGCCATATTGGTCAGCCAAAAGAATCAAACGCTTACGTCGTTCTAAACTCAATGTTGACCCTGAAGGATTTTGAAAATTGGGCAGAACATATATAAACTTAGGTCCGACGCGTAATGCTTCCTCCAATTTATCTGTAATCATGCCATGTTCATCGGCTGGCACAGTGACATATTGTGCACCATACGCATTCCACGCTTGCAACGCACCCAAATAGGTTGGCGATTCAACCACAATATGGTCGCCGCGATTGATAAACAATCTTCCAATTAAATCTAATGCTTGTTGCGAGCCTGATGTAATCAAAATATTATCGGCAGTGACCGGCACACTATAACGACCATTATGTCGCGCAATCATTTCACGCAATGGCGTGTACCCTTCTGATGCGCCATATTGCAATGCCTGCGCACCACGTTCATTCAAAACATAATTGCATGCTTCTTGAAATTCTTTAATCGGAAACACTTCTGGCGCAGGCAAACCACCGGCAAACGAAATCATATCGGGTTGTTCCGTCAACTTCAATAACTCACGAATTTCAGAAGTCTTCGCTTTTTGCGCACGATGTGCATAACGATATTCCCAAGGTGTTTTTAGCATTGATGCTCCTCAAATAAAAAAACCTGACAGGTATGTGGATACCCATCAGGTCAACTGATTGATTACAAAAGTAAACCTAAAAGCAATGCCAAATTCTTTGTCATGGCATTTCTAATCTTACCCCATTTCGCAGATGACGCAACTTAAAAATTAATTTTGTAAATTAGATGAAAACCCGCTTCTTTCTTTGCGGATAGTTGATTCCGTTTCATCAACATTTTATTTGACACATCATCGCGCGGGGATAAATCCCACGCGCTATTTTACAAAGCCCGCTAAAGCGGACTTAACTTTGTGTACCTTAGTGACCTTCGTGGTTAAAAAAATTATCCAAAAATCGCAATCACCATCACCCCTGCAAACACAATCACTGACCCAACCAAGCGGATTCCGCCCATTTCTTCCTTCAAAAATCTCCAGCCGAGAAATGCCCCAATCACAGCACTGACCTCACGAATCGCACCAGAATAACTCAATGGCGCAATCGTGTAAGCAAATAACGCCAACATATATGCTACTAATCCTAATACTCCACCCATCAACAAATAACCGCGATAATTTTTCCAGACTCGTTTGAACGCTTCAATGCCATATCTATTTGTCAAATATGGCGTGGTCACAAACGGCACCATTACAAACATGGATAGGCCATAAGGTAATGCAGGTCCATTTTTGACAGCCGTTCCGTCAATAAAGGTATAAATTGAAATTACTAGCGCAACCGATAAAGCCGTTAAGATTCCTCTCAAATGCGGTTTCTCGCCTTTGTTTTGTAATAATGTTGTTGCCCCAATTAAAATAATTCCGCCGGTAATCATTGCTAAGCCAAGGTATCCACCAAATGTTAATTGTTCACTTAAAAAAATTGCAGACCATAAAACTAACAATGCGGGTGCCGCTCCACGAGCGATTGGGTAGACCAATGAAAAATCATGGTCAGTGTATGCAATGCACAGCAAAATAAAATAAATGGCTTCCAATAACATGCTGATAATTGCAAATAGCCACATTTCTTTTGGAGGCAAGCCTGAGAAGAAAATCAATACGAAAGAAAATAACCCGCTTAATATCACCTGCCAGCCCATGGCAATATATTTTTCCTCTGAGCTTTTTAGAAGAAAATTCCACAAGGCATGCATGGTCGCAGACAAGAACAGCAAAACTAAAGCAAAAATTGGCATAGATTTATATCCTCACAAACCGTACGAGTATAAATTATTATGTCATTTTGAGTTTTGGAATCAGCCAGCTTGCTGGCGAATTACGGGAGCAAGCTCCCTAACTCCATAATAGAATAGAATCGTTTACAATCTCACCATGAAAAA
>JAEURF010000122.1 GCA_016789205.1 Anaerolineales bacterium | reverse complement strand
TTTTTATGTTTTACTTTCAATCGTTTTGATTATTGTTTTCAATGAACGTGAAAATATTCTTCCATCGTTAAGTGGATTGTTAATCAATGGCGGTTGGATTATTTTGATTATGATTTTGTTTAATCAACAAATGTATGAACGAGAAAAAGCAATTGAGTTGGCAGAATCACTTGAAAGTGCCAATGCCAAACTTGCGGCGTACAATGCTAAGATTGAATCATTGACTTTACAAAATGAACGTCAGCGCATGGCACGAGAATTACATGACACACTTGCTCAAGGTGTGGCGGGACTCGTTTTGCAACTGGAAGCGGTCAAAGCACATCTTTCAGCGGATAGAAAAGAACGCGCCTCTTCCATCGTGGAGCAGGCTCTGCTTCGAGCGAGAGCTACTTTATCTGAATCACGTGCCGCCATTGACGATTTACGTTCTGCACCAACCAATCTTTCTGAATCAATTCAAGAAAAAGTGAAGCGTTTTACACAAGCAACAGGGATTCCATGTGAAACCGAAATTTCAATTAATGAAAATCAATTTTCAAATGAAGTCACGAATCATGCAGTTAGTATATTAAGTGAAGCGTTGGCAAATATTACAAAACATGCACAAGCAAAAAATGTAAAGGTGAAATTCATTATTCAAAACGAGAAGCTTGAATTAGAAATTCAAGATGATGGCAAAGGTTTTAATGTCAACGAAGAATCAAGTGGACATTATGGTTTATTAGGAATGCGTGAACGTGCAAGATTATCAAATGGGAATCTTGAAATTGAATCAAATTCAAATGGCACAAGGATTCACTTAATCATTGAAGGTGAAAAATGATTCGCGTGATGATTACGGATGACCATTTGATTGTTCGTGAAGGATTACGTCTTATTCTCGAAACAGCAGATGGCATTGAACTCGTTGGAGAAGCAAAAGATGGTGCTGAATGTTTGGAACTGGTTAAGAAATTAAATCCGCAAGTTATTCTTATGGATTTACAAATGCCACGCATGGATGGCATCACTGCGATTGAACATTTAAGAAAAGATTATCCAGAAATTGCGATTGTGATTCTGACAACCTATAACGAAGATGATTTGATGATGCGTGGTTTGCAATCTGGGGCGCGCGGATATTTACTCAAAGACTCAAACCGTGAAAATTTGATAGACACTATCCATGCGGCTGCAAAAGGGGAGACTCTGTTGAAGCCAGAAATTTTGGCGCGTGTGTTATCTTCTAAGACTTCAACAAAAAAAGAAATAACAACTCAAGCACAATCTATTTTGACTGAACGTGAGTTAGAAGTTTTGCAACTTGCATCACTTGGAGAAAGAAATAAAGAGATTGCTTATAAATTAGGGATTACCGAAAGAACGGTCAAAGCACATTTGCAAAGTATTTATCAAAAGTTTGGAGTCGATTCACGTGCGGCGGCGGTGGCAATTGCGGCGCAAAAGGGATTACTTGAAAATTAGGTGACAGTCATCTTTAAGATGACTGTCACCTTGTTACGTTACGGCAATTTTGCAATTGCTTCAATTTCAATTAAGAAACTGTCATCTACCAAGCCTGCAATCACAGTTGCACGAGCAGGGCGTGGTTCAGGGAAATATTCCATATAAATTTTGTTATAAGCTTGGAGGTATTCAGGTTTGGTAATGTAAGTTGTTACTTTGACCACATCTTTAAAGTCACAGCCTGCGGTTTTTAATACATTGTGTATATTTTCAAGTACATATTGTGTTTGTTCTTCAATCGTTGTACCGGTTTTTCCTTCTGCATTGCGCCCAACTTGACCAGCGATGAATAAAAATCCGCCACTGATGATGCCCGGCGAATAAGGTGCGGAGGTGTTTGTACCTTTTGGTAAGACTGCCTTTTTATTTTCAGACATGATGCGTTCTCCTTTAATTTTGAATTTTTCCAGTATAACAAACTCAATGATTCTTATGGCAATAATTTATAATTGACGTATGTCAAATAAAACTGTTTGGTCTTCATCATCTGGAGACTTACGAAAAAAAGACCTCACCCCTAATCCCTCTCCTACGAGGAGAGGGGAATCGTTGCCGCCTCAACAGCAGACGATTTATCTACACCGTGAGACCAGTGGACGTAATGGTACACCTGTATCATTAGTCAAGAATCTTGTGCTTTCTGCAGAAGACTTGAAAGCATTAGCAAGGAAATTAAAACAGCAATGTGGAACAGGTGGAACGATTAAAGATGGCGTGATCGAAATTCAAGGCGAACATCGCCAGAAGATTTCGGAGATATTAATGAAGTTAGGTTATAAAGTTAAGATTGCGGGTGGGTAATTTTTTCTTCATTCGTGTATGTTGCATACTTAATATTATTCTTCCCATTGTTTTTGACAACATACATCATTTTATCTACCATCCCCAAAATTTTATCGGCAGAAATATTTGGCGCAGAAAGTGTCAACACGCCTACGCTAAAAGTGAGGGGCCATTTCTTCGTGCTCATCTCTTCTGCGATTTTAGAAAACAAGTTTGACATGGCGGTGCGAGCTTCTTCGGGGTTTGTTTCTGGCAAAAGGATGGCAAACTCGTCGCCACCGACACGGGCGATAATATCAGTTTTGCGCAAATGAATCTTCATACTTTCAGCAATGGTTCTTAACATTTTATCCCCATACATGTGACCAAATGTATCGTTAATAGTTTTGAAATTATCCATGTCAATGAATGCAATTGTGAATGGATGTTGATAACGAAGCGACCGTTCTATTTCCCTTTCAAGCAGTTCATTGAAATAGCGGTTATTTATCGCACCGGTTAAATAATCTGTGCGGGCATGGATTCGTTCTTGCTCAAGTGATTTCAGCATAATGGCAGGCAAAAGAAAAAATCCTAAACGGATAATTGAATTCCAAAGGTATGCAAATGTTTCTGGATGAGTTGAAGTAAGTACATCTACTAAGAGCCAAAGGGCGGCACTGATAAATGCCACGCCAATACCCACACTGGCACTAAATGCAAACGAGAAAAATGCTATTGGGATTAAGTAAAAAAGCGAAAAAGATAATTCCGCCCCTGTAAAAAAATCAAGCATGGCAACGCCAACCAATAGAAAAATTCCCAAAAACGTTTTTGGGATTTTCCCCATTTGTTCGAGCCAACTCAGAATTTCTGACATCACAACCATACCCTAATCAAATGGGCGGATGATAACCCCGCCCTTTTTTATTTACCCATGCCTGCTCATAAATCTCTCCATGCGATGTAAAGCTTCTTCGATTTGTTCATAGGAGGTTGCATAACAAGCGCGTGCGAATCCTTCGCCTCCCGGACCAAACGAACTGCCCGGTACTACAGCGACATGTTCTTCTTCGAGTAATTTTTGGCAGAAGGTTTCATCGTCCATGCCGGATGCTTGGATGTTGGGAAATGCGTAAAAAGCACCACGCGGTTCAAACGTTGCGAGACCGAGGCGATTTAATCCAGTAACCAACAATTTGCGACGGCGGTCATATTCCACGCGCATTTCTTCCACATAAGGGTCACCAATCAATAAGGCTTCAAGTGCGGCATCTTGTGCAGTTGTTGGTGCAGACATAATTGTATATTGATGAATGCGCACAAGTCCTTGAATTAAATCGGATGGACCACAAGCATACCCAATGCGCCAACCGGTCATGGCATAATCTTTTGAAAAACCACCGATTAAGATGGTTCTGTTTTTTATATTTTCACCTAAGGCTGGAAAACAAACATGCTCAAAATCATAAACCAAGCGGTCATAGAGTTCATCAGAGACAACCAGCAAATCAAACTCTTCGGCAATGTTTGCAATTTCTATCATCACATCACGTGTAACTACTGCACCCGTTGGGTTATTGGGAAAACCAATAAAAATGGCTTTGGTACGTTCTGTAATGGCTTTGCGAATATCAGCTGGGTCAACCATAAATTGATTTTCCATACGACATGGAATTTCAACTGCTACACCGCCCGCCATAATCACTTCGGCTTGATAAGAAACAAAACAGGGCGTGGGAATGATGACTTCATCACCGGGGTCAAGAATGGCGGTGAAAGAAAGATACAACGCTTCAGAACCACCAACTGTGGCAATGATTTGATTCGTCGGATCATACTTCACTTGATACAAACGATTCAAATTATTTGAAATTGCATTTCGCAATTCAATCTTCCCCCAGTTGGATGTGTAATGCGTTTCACCATTTTGCAATGAGCGAATGCCCGCATCCAAAATTGGTTTGGGCGTGGTGAAATCAGGTTCGCCAATGCCAAGTGAAATCACATCTTTCATGGTTGCGGCAATATCAAAAAATTTCCGAATGCCGCTGGGTTTTAAACCCGCCACACGTTTAGAAAGTCTTTCTGTTGCGCTGATTTCTTGCATTAATTCTCCTTTTCGTCATTGCGAGGTTAGCTACTAAAGACAAGAACGTGGCTCGCAATGACATGCTATAGGGGGTGAACGTGCCAATCATCTGAAATTTGTTGGTACGTTAATTCAAATGCAAAGCCTTCAATCGTTTTTACACGAAACCCCTTTTCACTCGGACCTTGCCAACGCGAAATAATTTCTGCAATTTCATAACGTTTTCCTTGCCACATTAATGAAAGTGGGCGTTCCGCATATTCTGTATCTGACCGGCATTCAACAACTTCCATAATGACTATTTAGACCTTTAAGACCAGTTAGACTTATAACATCACTTGACTATTATCGCCAACATTTAACTGCATGACGTGACCATCGCCTCTTGCCTTAATTTTAGCCTGCTTGCCAACCAGCGAGCGACTCAACGCCGCAGAATTGATTTCGCAATCCGCCTCGATGATGCTTTCAGTAATTTGTGAGTTGTCTATTTTGCAATTCGCACCAATCGAAGCATGTGGACCAATTGTAGAATTTGTTATTTCAGCAGTCGGATGAATCGCACATGGTTCAATCACCTTTACCTGTTTACCTGTGTACTTGTTTACTGGCTTAATTTTCTCCAACAAAATCTTATTCGTATCTAACGTTGCCTCAATCGTGCCAGTGTCTAACCAAGTGCTGATTTTTTGTGTGCGAATTTTTGCACCGCCTTGAATCATAATGGAAATCGCATCAGTTAAAAAATACTCGTTTTTCAACATCACGCCCTTTTGCATTTGTTCATCAATCGCGGCGAGTAAGCGTTCGGCACTTTTTAAGTAATAACACCCAACTACTACAAGGTTATTATCCATGCTTTGTGGCTTTTCGATGAAGCGTGTCACCAAGCCATCTGCTCCTAGTTCTGCCACACCAAAGCGGCGTGGGTCTTCAACAGGCATCACCCAAGCCACACCATCCGATTCTTCTTTTGATAGGAAGGAAAAATCCGTTTCCATTAATGTATCTGAAAAACACATAATCATCCGACCAGACAAATAATCACGCGCTAG
>JAEURF010000121.1 GCA_016789205.1 Anaerolineales bacterium | reverse complement strand
CGCGCGCGAATCAAGAGCTTTCAGGTTTAGGGGATAAACCAATTCGTTGGATTGTGGAAGACGCTGTGAAATATGTGCAACGTGAAGCGAAGCGTGGCGTCAAATATGATGGCATCATCTTAGACCCACCAAAATTTGGTCGTGGACCGAAAGGCGAAATTTGGGAAGTGTATAAATCTTTGCCAAATTTGTTAGAGATGTGCCGGCAATGTTTAAGTGATCACCCCCTTTTTGTCATTGTGACAGTGTATGCTGTGCGTGCTTCTGCGATTCACGTCGCCCAAGCAGTAGATGAGATGATGAAAAAATATAAAGGAAATGTTGATAGTGGCGAGTTAGTCACACGCGAAACAAGTGCCAATCGCTTGTTGTCTCAAGCAGTTTATGCAAGATGGTCTTCCAAATAAAAAACTCTGAGGTGCTGAGCCTCAGAGTTTTTTGTTTATCCTTTTGCGTCGCCACCTGCGCCACTACTACCGCTGCTACTACTTCCACCTCCACCGCCTCCTTTAGCAGTACTAACCAGTTTCTTTAGGAAGTCGTACCAGAATGAGGAGCCTTGTGAGACTGCCATAACCGTTAAACTTAAACCGAGTATTTTCAATACTAAAAACATAGCCCAGGTATTTAAGTTCGAGTTTTCTGGCGGAATATCAGTCTGCCACCAACCGATTTTGACAATATCTAAATCGGTCAGTTGTTGAATCAAATCATCTACATCAATTTCTGGGGCAGAACCATCGGCTTGTTGCATTTGCACAGCCATCTCTGCTTGTGCCACTGCAAGTTCACGTACGCCTGCATTCGTCCACAACGTTTGGGCAAGTTGAATACTATCTGTACCAAGAAATAAAGTGAGAAATATAGATAAAACAATTACAAAACTGCGGGCATTTGAACGAAAAGTCTCTGCGGCTTGGTCCATCAGGCCGGAAAAATAAGAAGTTGTGCGTTTGCGTAAATCTTCCATATTGGTCACACCCTGACCCACCCATTTGGCAACTGCCCGCTTCCCTTCCGAATCAGGAAATGCACTAATTAATTCTTTCAAGCCTTCGCCGGTGATTTCTTTTGAAGCAGTTAGCCCAACAAAGTCAAAATATGAATCGACCAACGTCGCCACTGGAATCTTCTCAACCATTTTCGGCTCTGTAGAAGATGAAATAAAACTATACCAATTTTTATATCGAATCGGGCGTAAGGCTTGTATTTGAGGTAATTTTACAAAATCACCCACATGACTATCCCCAACAATTTTTTTCAAATGCCTTTCGAGCGATTTACCGCGTGTTTCTAGCGATTCATTAATCCATTGCGTAATTAATGAAACAATAGAACCCAATACATAATAAACAAAAATCAAACCAATCACTACTTCAAGCGCTTGTGAAAAAGACATAGTGTTCTCCTCGTTCTGCTTTAATGTTTTAGTTTTTCCAACTCTGCGAGCCAACTCAAAGGTTTACTCCAACGTACACGTTGTTTAACACCCGTTTGATTCTTTTTGGTACGCTCCCATTTCGGTCCCGGCGGACCCGACTCATCATCTAACAAACTTTTCACGCCCCATAATCCCTTATATTGTACCCAATCAGGTTCAGGATTCAAGAGGATGCGCTTCCATTCTTTGACTTTGGGTCTGCTCACCCCGCGGTCAGACATCACCCGCTTCAAATAACTACTAGACTTTAACACCCGTTCCTTCAAATTATCCCCTTGAAAACCGACACGAAAACCATCACCAGAAGCAATCTCTAACGGCAAACTGACAATGTAATGGTCTGCTTCATCTTTCAAATAGATAAAGGCATCTTCGGCTAAAAAATTCGTCTGCATGGCTTGTAATTCTTTCAACGCAATCTGTCGCGCCTTTTGATTGGGGTTAAGAAAAAGAAAGAGGTAGTGAATCAAGCCATCAAACCAGAAGAGGAAGCGTTGCACTCTGCCCGGCTTATACATAGACGGCGAACGAATCACATCTGGCTTGCTATAGTTTGCATGAGACCCTAACGCGGCATAAATCACCGGGTGCGTTGTCTCTTTACCTTCTTTATCAATCGCCTTAATCATATCCTCCCATTTTTCAATATTACCCGCACCATGTTGAGAAAGCAAAACTGCATACGGCTGATTATTTTTGAGATACACCGCCGTCATTTCCCAGTCGCCTTCATGATGATTCATACCGTTCGCCGCCAGCCGCCAATCATTAAACGCATAAAAAAAATGATATTGCAAAATCGTCCACTCGTTTTCTTCCTTATCTTTCTCACGCACAACGCGCCCGTAATACACAGGTTGTTCATGTTTTTCTAAAATTTGGCGATATTGAATATAAGACTCTTGGGCAATTTTTTCAGTAGCTTGCGACAACATGTCCATTATTAAGCCTGGACCTTCCGGCAAAACTTTTTCAATATAAAATTTCAAAAGACGCATGAGGATATAAAGCATCAGGATGATGTATATCGGTAGCATAACAAAATATTCCACCGCCAAACTGATATAAGGGATTGTGCCAAAGAAAAATCGAATGGGAACGAAAGCCAAAACAACAAAAAATACCACAGCAAAAAATGGCGGAATGATTCGTAAACGAATCGGTGAAGCCAGCATAAATAAAATCAATGCCGCAATTAACGAAATGCCAATTGCAATTTCTAAAGCAACCACTCCACCAAAAAACCATGCGGCAATCCAGCCAACCAACGAAAGCCCACCTAACCAAATCCACGCATCAAAATCATTCAGTGGTTTATTAACAAAACGCAAAAAAAACTGTTCACTGTTTAAGCGCCCAATTTTATAAATTAATGGTTCATTCAAATGAGAAAATAATTCAGCCGCACCTTGCGCCCCGCTCGGAAAAAAATTACACCATTCCAAATACGGTTCTACCGCCATCGGAAAAAAACGTTCGCTTTTTGCAAACCGTAAAACAGGTTCATATTTTTCTAGCAACTCTAAATCGTCCACGAAGCCTCTATGGTATAAAAGAATGATGAACTACGAAATGCTTACTCAATCATTTCAATCCTATTTTAATACCAAACCGAAATTTATTGTCCGCGCGCCAGGGCGTGTTAACTTAATCGGCGAACATACCGATTACAACGATGGATTCGTTTTACCAATCGCAATTGACCGTGAAGTTTGTATTGCATTAAATCCGCGTGATGATGAAACCATCCGCCTCTTTTCTCTTGACCTGAAAACAGATTCTGTTTTTAACCTACATTCTCTTAACCCAAGCAACGGCTGGGATGCATATCCACAAGGTGTGGCGAATGAATTAATGAAAGCCGGTTATGAAATAAAAGGCTTTGATGCAATCATTACTGGAGATATTCCACGTGGTGCAGGTTTATCATCTTCAGCGGCTGTGGAATTGGCAACTGCCAGAGCATTCTCAGTTATCTCAGGTTTTGAATGGGATGCTGTAAAAATGGCAAAGTTATGCCAAAAAGCGGAGAATGAATGGGTTGGCGTGAATAGCGGAATTATGGACCAAATGGCAAGTGCAAGTTCCAAAGCGGGCTATGCTATGTTTTTAGATTGTCGTTCGCTTGAAATTGAGCATATTCCCCTGCCAAAAAATGTTTCGATTGTCATTTTGGATACGTCCACGCGACGTGGATTGGTAGAGTCTGCCTACAATGAAAGAAGAAGTCAATGCGAAGAGGCGGCGAGATGGTTTGGGGTCAAGGCATTACGCGATGTGAGGTTAGATAGTGAAAAGTGGAAAGTAGAAAGCGGAAAGATGAAAGAAGAAAGAGAATTAGTCTTTAAGCGGGCAAGGCATGTCATTTCTGAAAATGAAAGAGTTTTAGAAGCAATTGAAGTGATGAGAAATGGAAATGTAAAAAGGTTAGGTGAATTATTTAATGCCAGCCATGAAAGTTTAAGAGATGATTTTGAAGTGACAAATGATGCGTTAAATATCATGGTGGAATGTGCAAGAGAGCAAGTTGGGTGTTATGGCGCGAGAATGACAGGTGCTGGGTTTGGGGGTTGTGCTGTGGCTTTGGTGAATGAATCAAATGTTGAGGCGTTTGTAAAAAATGTCCCAGCGGCATACAGGCAGAGGTCAGGGCTTGAGGCGAGTGTGTATGTTTGTAAATCTAGTGCGGGAGCGAGTCAAGTATAGACGCTTCTATTTTCAAAATCAGTAAATGCAAATGGCGCGATGCACTGCGGTATATCAAAATAAAAAATGGACATGTTGCCATGTCCATTTTTGTTTTAGCTATAAGCCATTTGTTCAACTTCGAGTGCGCGTTGTTTGCGGCGTTGACGACGAATAATCTTTTCGGCGGCAATGCGGGTTTGGCGACGCTGACCCGAGCGAATTATCAACTTCATAAATTTTGTATGGTTGATATGTTTGTCGTTCATCAATGAAAAATCTGCGGAACCGGGTTCATGCGGCGGATAGAAGATACCGCAATTGGGATTAATTTCTAACATGTAAATATCGCCATTCGCATCCATGCGATAATCACAACGAGCATACCCATTGCCACCAAGTTCTTTGAAGACGCGCATGGTTTGTTCGCGCAGGGTCTTTTCAATTTTTGCATCTTTGACCGGGGTGACCGACATTTTTTCGTAATCAACCCATTTCATATCATAATGTTTGAATGATTCGCCATTTGGGAAAATAAATTCAACCGGTTTAATTGAAATTGGATTATCAATATCATCTGGGTTTTCAGCAACCAAACAAGTGAATTCACGTCCTTCAATGAATTCTTCAATCAAAGCACGCCCAAATTCTTCAATAGCGATTTTCAATTGTTCGCGTAATTGTTCTGGTGTTTCCACGCGCGAGTTGCGACGAATCCCTACACTGGCATAACCATGTGGTGGTTTGACGAGCATGGGGAATTTTAATTTCTTGATAACTTTATCTGCATCTTCAACGCGATTCACAAATGTCCAATTTGGTGTTGGCACTTTTACACGGCGTGCGGCATTTTTCATTTCATCGCGTGTCGGGTCAAAGAATTTTGAATCAGCGCCGGTGAATGCGGCGTTATATTTTTCAAGCGCATGGACTAAGGCAATACCAGATAATGCATCATCTGGTGTGCCATCACACAAATTGACAAAGACATCTACACCTTCATCTATCAATGCTTTGATTTGTTTTTCTACATTGGTTGGTTCAACAAGATGTTGTTTCCAACGATAGCCTTTCATGTATGGTGAAGGGTCATACGGGATATCGTCTGCATCTGGTGTACTGGTCAACACACAAATATACATAATTGTTTCCTTTGTTATCTCTTTCTTAGTTGTTGATTCAATATTATTAATTGAATCGTGTTTTTTTATTTTATTGCTTTGCCATTTTTATATGATGATTAACAATTTAATCATCATATACCTTTATTTTATACATATATAGTGAATTATGTAAAGGTTTTTGAACA
>JAEURF010000120.1:3450-5436 GCA_016789205.1 Anaerolineales bacterium | reverse complement strand
GCCGGATGGTTTACACACCGAAGTTGGCGAACGTGGCAATAGATTATCAATGGGGCAACGTCAATTAGTAGCATTAATGCGCGTGCTTGTTCAAAATCCTGCCATCTTCATCTTAGACGAAGCCACCGCCAGCATTGACCCATTCACTGAATGGCAAATTCAACAAGCCTTGAATTTGATTCTCAAAAATTCAACCAGTATTTTAATTGCGCATCGTTTATCTACTGTCAAAGCCGCGGATAGAATCGTCGTCATGAAAAAAGGAACGATTATCGAAGAAGGCAATCACGAAGGCTTGCTCAATCAAAGCGGACATTATGCTGAGTTATACAACACCTATTTCAGACATCAATCGCTTGCGTATGTTGAGCAGATGAAAGAGATGGTCAGCAAGTAATATAAACAAAACCCCGATGATGTCTCATCGGGGTTTTATTTATAAGATCGACCTATCGGGCGGCTCTAACAAAATAGCCAATTGCTTTGCACCTTGTTCATCGGTAATCGCCAGCACTTCATCATACTCTTCAAGCGCTAGTGTGCCACGTGGCAAAACAATTTGACCCTTACGAATAATTGCCGCAATTACACATTCCTCAGGTAAGCCCAAATCTTTAATTTGCACACCGATTGCTTTTGCGCCTTTCGGCACTTTTTCTTCAACCAATGAATACTTTCCACGCCGAATTTTCAGCAACGTCATCATATCGCCTAATGACATTTCTTCTTGAATCAAATGCGCCATCACATCAGCTTGATTAATGGTTTCATCTACATGAAAGTTTTTATCAAACAACCAAGCATTACGCGGATTATTAATTCGCGCAACAGTTCTTTTTACTTTAAACATTGTGCGCGCTAAATAACATAAAACCAAATTTGCGGCATCGTCATTCGTACATGCCACTAACACTTGCGCTTTATCTAAACCAGCTTGTCTTAAAACCGCAGGGTCTGCCGCCTGACCTTCATAAATTACTTCTGTCGGAAGTTCATGATGCAAACGCGCCAATAATTCACGGCGATGTTCCAACAAACGGATTTCATAATTTTGTGCAAGCAACTGATTGGCAAGTTCAGCACCAGTCCGCCCGCCGCCAGCAATAAATACAAACATGATTACTCCTTCCCTTCTTGCAACTTGGCACGCATGGCTTTCACACCTTCAAACGTTGCACTCACCATCAACACATCACCTTGACGTAAAACCGCTTCTGACGACGGTAATTCTGCTCTGCCCGCGCGAGTGAGTGCCACACTGACGATTTCTCCACAACCCTTTAACAAATCCGCAACAGCCATACCATCCCATTTTTCTGAGATATACATTTCATACATCTCCACTTCGCCATTGCCTGCAGAAAACACAGCCCGAAAAGATGGGTCTACGAGCAATTCTTGTACACGTTCTGCACCCCAAGCCGTAGAACTGACAAGTTGTAAACCAAACGCTTCGAGCATCTCACGCATAGCTGGGTCGTAATTGCGAACAATTACTTGTTTTACATTTGGGTAATGCGTCCGAATGCTATGCCCAATCACTGCATTCAATGTATCTGAATTGGTGACCACTGCCACGCCATCTGCATGGTCTGCGCTTGCACGTGAGTATGTGTCGGCGGAGAGTGCTTCTCCCACGACCGTACGCCCTCGAAAATCTGGGTGGAGGCGATTGAAGGATTTTTGGTCATTGTCTACAACAACCACTTGATGTCCGCTTTGAAAGAGGCGGTAGGAAAGTTCGGCTCCGAATCTTCCACAGCCTAAGACGATAAAATTCATTTTGATTACTCCTTAATGCTTCTCTTCGTGTTCATGCACATGGTAAGGGACATTGGTGATGACGATACCATGTTGAAGTTTTAATTGGTCGCGCAAAATAGTTGCCGTGTTGGTATGTAATGCACCAGTCAGTTTATTATCAGAAACAAATTCTGGCACAACAATTGTGATGGTTTCACCGGGCTGACGTTGTTCGCCAATATA